>CAIJMB010000120.1 GCA_903821715.1 uncultured Flavobacteriales bacterium | reverse complement strand
GCCAAGGGCGGCCAACTTGGGCTGCACCACGCGGGCAAGTTCCTGCAGATCGGGCGTCGAAGCCGCGCTCAACGCATTGAACAGCATCGTGGTCTCGGCATCGAGCTCGTAGGTCATGCGCTCGAGGGCCACCGTGACCGACGCGAAGGTAGCGGGCGCAGAATCCGTCGCAAGCCGTTCCAGCTCAGCGTAGGCGCCGGCAAGGGCGCCTTCGACGCGCCCACCCAGTACCGAGGCCTCGGGAGCCGCGGTTTCAATGGCAGACGCATAGCCCGCCAAGTAGGCGTAGGGCGCTGTGAGCGAACCGTCGGCGCATTCCGTCGCGGCCGCCAAAATGCCTTCGGGGTCGCCCGCGAGCCACTGCGGCCACACCTGCTCGATGAAGGCGCGTCCAAAGCCTTCGGTGGCGTCGGTCGGAACCTGACTGGGCAAGTTGTCCACCGCCAGGACGCCGAGGCTTCCGGGGGTTCCGAGGGCCACCTCGCTACCGGTCACCGGATCCCATCCATAGAACGGGTCGTTGCCCTTGCTGGGGCGCAGGGTGCACGGAACCGGTCCCGCAATGTCGCACGAGATGTCGCCGACAAATTCTATGCGGTTCGTTGGGCGAAGCACGTCTGCCGCGGTAAAAAATGCGGGTCCGCCCTCAGCGTAAAAGTGGCAGGGCAGGTACACCGTCGCCACCTCGAGGTAGGGCGCCAACGCTGAGGCGTAGCGCTCAGGGTGGGCGCGGAACTCGCTGCGGTCGTAGCCCCCGTCCGAGGCCCGCTGAACGTAGTGTTCGGCCTCAAGCACCGTAAAGCAGGGCCCCTCGGCACCGTGTAAAAATTCGGTGGGCGGAACCTCACGAAATCCACCTGCGCGCAGCATTTCAGAGGCTCCGTGGCCTACACGCCCGACGCCGGTGAGCACAATCCGTGCATCGCTTGGCCACGTGTGGGCCGCGAGCTCAGCCTTCAGCGCCGCAACGCGGCCCAGCTCAAGGGCGGGCGGGAAGGACCAGGTTCCGCGCTGCAGACCCCAGCCGCGCAGGGCCTCGTAGGCGCCGACCAAGCCGGCGTACTCGCCAAAACCGATGATGCGTTTGCCGTTCTGGCGCAGAAGTTCCCAGTCAATCAGCCGGACGTCGCGGTCAAGGCAGGCGCGCAAGAGGCCGCGGTTGTAGGGCTGGCCCTTGTAGGTGTGGCTAAAAAAGAAGTGGGTAGCTCCCGGAACCAATTCGTCCACCGGAACCTCTTTAACGCTAATAATCAGCTCTGCGGGCCCCAAGTCTTCGGCCACAAAGCATCCAGCCGCCACGTATTCAGCGTCTTGGATGGCGCGCACCGAGCTCGGTTGCACCCAAATTTGCCAGTCGGGGTGGCGGTCCAGCAGTTCACGGCACTGGGCCGGATTCAGTACGGCGCGCTGGTCGGCCGGAATTTTTCCTTCGCGGAGGATACCTAAAATACGCATGCTTCAAAGGTACAGTTGGCAAGGGTGGCGAGGGTGGCAAGGTTAGCTCGTTAGCTTTTTGCGCTGCGCTCTAGTGCCGCTTCGCGGCTAAAGCTGCTTCGCCGCTGTTTTCTAAACGGAATTTTTGATTAAGTGTCTGAAAAAGTGACGTTTACCTGATTCCGGATTTTTGAAAAAAAGTAAAATCCGGTTATAACCGAACGGATTGCTGCGCTGCGCGACTTCGGTGCGTTGTTTCTTATTTCTGGTGCTTGGGAATCGTCACTGATGGGCACAAGTAACTAGAAACCAGCTACTACAAGCTAACGAGCTAACGAGCTAACGAGCCAGCGGGCTAACGAGCTAACAAGCCAACGAGCCAACGAGCCACCCTTGCTAACAAACCAACGAGCTAACCTCGCTAGAAGCTAAACTGAATTTTACGCCGCGCCCCCACGTACCGGCGTTCGTAGTAGGGTTGTCCGACCCAGTTTTCGATGAGGACTCCGCTGTGGGTGGCCGAGTGGAGCATGAGGATTTTGCCGTCCTCGACGCCGACGCAGAGGCCGACGTGGCCGATGCTGCCGGCTCCGCGCCCAGCAAAGAGAAGGAAGTCGCCGACGCGAATGCTGTCGCGCGAAATGGATTGGCCCCAATTGGCGTAGGACGAGCTGCTGGCGGGCATGGTGTAGCCAAAGGAGCGAAAAAGGTGCTTTTGCAGGCCCGAGCAGTCGAAGCCGCCGGGATTTTGGCCTCCGGCGCGGTAAGTGTGGCCCAGCACGTCGCGGTAGCGTGACTCGAGGTCCGACCACGCCACGGTGTCGGTCGCGGCCTGGGCCATTGGGGCCAGCGCACAGAGTAGGATTAACAGCCAGGTTTTCATCGGGGGAGCCAAACTTAGGGATTTTCGGCTTCCGAGGGCAAGACCTGTGCCGTAAATTCGCCGGGTTATGAAAAAACTCCTTCTGATTTTAGCTGCTGCGGCGCTTCCGGTTGCCGGCGTCGCCCAAGAACTTTTTCGCGTAGGCACGAAGACGGTTTCTAGGGCGGAATTCCAGTACGTCTACGGCAAAAACAAGGACGTTGGGGCGAATATTGACCCCAAAACGGAGTCCGAATACCTCGACCTCTACGTGCAGTTCAAGCGCAAAGTGGCTGCGGCAGAGGCCATGGGCCGCGACACCATGCCGTCGTTTGTCAACGAATACAACGGCTACTACAAGCAGCTGCTCAAGCCCTACTTGACCGACAAAAACGTCGACGAGCGCCTCGTTCAGGAGGCCTACGAGCGCATGCAGTGGGACATGCGCGCCAGCCACATCATGGTGGACTGTGCTGAGAATGCGCTTCCGAGCGACACCCTGCGGGCCTACAAGCAAATTATGGGCATCAAGGACCGCCTCGACCGTGGCGAGCCATTTACCCAGCTCGCGGCCTTGAGCACCGACACCTACAGCGCCGAGCGCGGAGGCGATTTGGGCTGGTTCACCGTCTTTGGCATGGTTTACCCCTTTGAGTCGGCGGTGTACACGGCCCCTGAGGGTCAGGTTGTGGGCCCGATCCGCACCCAGTTTGGCTACCACCTCATTCGCGTGACGGGCAAGCGTCCGGCGCGCCACACCATGCAGGCGGCGCACATTCTTATTCTTGACACGGAATCCGAACCCAACCCCGAGGCCAAGCAGCAAATCGACGAGGTCTACGCCAAGATTCAGGCTGGCGAGCCCTTTGCCGCTGCCGCGATGAAGTACAGCGAGGACCCCACCACGGCCAAGCAGGGCGGCCGTTTGGCTCCGTTCGGAATCAACCAAATGCTGCCCGAGTTCGAGGACGCGGCCTTCTCGCTTACTGACGACGGAACCTATTCCGCCCCGTTCAAAACCAAACTCGGATGGCACATCGTGCAGCGTGTGGGTCGCAATCCGCTCCCCGGTCGCCAGGAGGCCGAGCGCCAGCTCGCCCAAAAAATCCGCCGCGACGAGCGCTCGAACGCCTCACAAAAGGCCTACGTCGACCGCCTCAAGCGCGAATACCGCTTTGACCTCAACGAAAAGAACCTCGAGAAGCTCCTCGTCGCCCTCGAAAAGGGCAAGGGAGTGAGCAAGGCGGCCAAGCTGCAGCTCGCGACCTACGACGGCGCTGAGGCCGTGACCGGTACCGCGGTGCTGGCAAAGCTCAAAAAAGATTCCGAGCCCACCGTGGCCCAAAATGTGGCCTACGCGCGCTTTCAAGAGGTCGTGACTGAGCTAATGCTGGCTGAAGCGGAGCGCCAACTTCCGGTGGTTAACTCCGAGTTTCGCTACCTCGCCCAGGAGTACCGCGAGGGCATCCTCGTGTTTGAACTCACCCGCGAAAAGGTTTGGGATAAGGCCGCAATGGACACCCTCGGACTCAAGTCATTCTTTGCCGACCACCGCGCCAACTACCAGTGGCCCGAGCGCATTACGGGTTCTGTGCTGAGCGGAACCGACGCCAAATCCCTCAAAAAAGCGGCCGATTTGGCCCGTCAAGGTGTCCCCGTGGCCAAAATCCAAAAGGTCCTGAACGTCAAGTCTGAAGTCGTGAGCGTGACCGACGCCGAAAAACTGGCCCTCGGAACCGAAGGCAAAAACGCCCGCCAAGCCATGCTCGGCCAATTCACTGGCCCCGACAAGGTCAAAGGCGCCTTTGAACAAAACGGAACCTGGTTCGTCCTCATCGCCTCCGAGCGCATCCCCGCCGGCCCCAAGGAACTCAGCGAGTGCCGCGGCCAAGTCATCGCCGACTACCAAAAGCACCTCGAATCCGAGTGGATGAAGGAACTCGCCACGCAGTTCCCGCTTGAGATGCTGGGGGCGCTGTAGGACTCGTAAACTCGTTGGCTGCTTGTAACTAGTTACTTGTCAGCTTCTGGTTACTCGCTGCTAGAGGCGATAAAACTGTGAACCAGAAACCAGTAACCGGCGGAGCGGCAAGGCCGCGAAGCGTTCGGTTATAACCGGATTTTACTTTTTTTCTAAAATCTCGAAGCGGCTATATTATTATATATCAGTCTGTTACGTCAAAAATCCGTTTGAGAAAAACTGAATTGCGACGCGGCCCTAGCGCGTAGCGCAAAAAGCCAACGAGCTAATCTTGCGAACCTTGCCAATCTCAGCTAGGCGAAACTTGTTGTATTTTGCTCACCTCTTAACGCACACACATTCTTATGATTACAACCCTACGCAAACTGGCAGTCGCGGCGCTCTTGCTCGCGGCGGCTCCGCTTTCGGCACAGTACTACTACCTGCCGAGCACGACCAATGGCAACCCTGGTGGAATCAACACCGATAGCGAATACCCCGTAGGCGGCGGATTGGCCACTAGTTGGACGACCATTTCAACAGCTCCTGCGGCTACTCCAGCGTGGTCGACCACCCAGACGATTCCGTTCACCTTTCAGTTCAACGGAAGCGCCGTAACCCAATTCAAAGTGAGCACTTCGGGCATCCTGACTTTTGACGTCAACGCCACGACGGCTCCGGGATACACCAAGGCGGTATTGCCTGACGCAAGCATTCCCGACAACTCGGTGTGCATCTGGGGCTTGGCCTCGGTCGGAACCAACGACCTCATCGTCACCAAGACCTTCGGCACCGCTCCGAACCGCCAGCAGTGGGTGATGTTCTCGTCGTTCGGACAAGTGGGCAGCACCTGCTGGACCTACTGGTCCATCGTGCTCGAGGAATCGACCAACAAAATCTACCTTGTGGACCAGCGCAACGCCTGCACCGGCAGCACCCTTTCGCTCGGAATCCAAGTGAACAGCACCACCGCGTACTCGGTGGCTGGATCACCAAGCGTGGCCATCTTGGCATCAACCGATGCGACGGCGGCAGACAACCACTACTACGAATTCATTCCGGGCCAGCAGCTCGCCAACAACTTCATCGGCAATGAGGTAACCGTGGACGACTTCTTGGTGCTGGGTCAGGCTCCGTTTACCATGACGGCTGAATTCTTGAACGGAGGCAGCAACGCCATCACGAGCGCCACCCTGAACTACCGTGTCAACGGCGGTACACCTGTGAGCGGAACCGTCTCAACCCTCAACGTAGCTCCTGCGGCCACGGCGTCGCTGACGCACCCCCAGGCCTGGACCCCAACAGCCGTCGGAACCTACACCGTAGACTTTTGGACCTCAAACCCCAACGGTCAAGCCGACAGCGATCCGAGCAACGACACCGTGACCAAGCAGGTCGTGGTGGTCAACAGCATCGCGGTGCGCCGTCCGCTCATCGAAGTGTTCAGCTCGTCGACCTGCGCACCCTGTGCTCCGGCCAACACCACCTTTAAAAACCTCATGGACGCCCAAACGGCCGGAGACTACAACTACATCAAGTACCAGATGAGCTGGCCCGGAACCGGCGATCCCTACTACACCCTCGAGGCAGCGGCCAAGCGCCAGCTTTACGGAGTCAACTCGGTTCCGAACGCCCAAATCGACGGTGGATGGAACGGCCACGCCGGCCAAATCACCCAGCCCATTTTGAACGGGTTCAAGGCGGTTCCGTCGTTCATGGACCTCAACGGGTACTACACGATCGATGCTACGGCCCAAAATGTGAGCATGGTGATCAACACGACTCCGCTGGTGACGACGTCAAAGACGCTTTCGCTTCAGGTGGCGATCTACGAAAAGTCGACGACCCAAAACGTCAAGTCCAACGGCGAGACGGTGTTCTACCAGGTCATGAAAAAGATGGTTCCGGACCAAAACGGAACCACCCTGACCAACCTCACCGACGGCGTGATGCAAGCGACCAACCTGTCGTACACGTTCAACGGTTCGTACACGCTTCCGGCCAACGCAGGCTCGCCAGTGGACCACGCAGTGGCCCACACGGTTGAAGACTTCAACGACCTCGGCGTGATGGTGTGGATTCAAGACATGGCCACCAAAGAGATCTACCAGTC
>CAIJMB010000119.1 GCA_903821715.1 uncultured Flavobacteriales bacterium | reverse complement strand
TGCCCGAAGTAGTTGTTCCGAATTCCGCCTTTGTGCAGAATGAGTTGATGGACGACAACGGGAATTCGTTTCCCAATTCGAATGACGTAATCATTCAAAAGTTTCAGCAAATCACCGAGATTGAGGAGCGCCGTTACGTGCGCCCCGACCAAAATTCCTCGGACATCGGTGCCGAAGCCGCGGTGAAGGCACTTGCCGACGCGGGCTGGAATGCCGAAGACCTCGACCTTTTAATTGTCGGTCAGAATTTTGGCGACATCGATGCCGGAACGCGCCGCATCGACCAAATGCCTTCGATTGCGTCTCGGGTAAAGGCAAAGCTGGGTATCGCAAATCCGAATACGGTAGCTTTTGATGTCTTGGCTGGTTGCCCCGGATGGATTCAAGGTGTGCTTGTGGCCAACGCCTACTTGCAAGCGGGAATGGCGAAGAAGGCCTTAGTAGTTGGAACCGAAACGCTTTCGCGCATCGTGGACCACCACGACCGAGACTCCATGATTTTTGCCGACGGAGCCGGCGCTGCGTGCTTTGAGGTACGTACCGATGCGGGCGGTGCCGGAATCATGGGTTCTGCCGCCGTGAGCTACACCAAAGACGAAGCCTTCTACCTCAAGTCGCTACCTTCAGTTAATCCTGCGGGAGATCCGAATGAGCGCCTGATCCGAATGAAAGGCCGTAAGATTTACGAATTTGCCCTCAAATATGTTCCGGACGCCATGAAGGCCGCCCTCGACAACGCGGGAGTTCACCTCAAAGACGTCAAGAAGATCTTTATGCACCAGGCTAACGCCAAACTCGATCACGGGGTAGGAGAGCGACTCTACAAGCTCTACGGCCTAGAAGCCGACTTGGACGCGGTGATGCCGATGTCCATTCAGTGGATGGGTAATAGCTCGGTAGCTACGGTGCCGACGCTACTCGATAGGGTTCGCCACGAGCAGTATCAGGGTCACGAAGTGCATCCGGGCGACATCGTGCTCTTCGCGAGTGTGGGTGCGGGCATGAACATCAACGCGTTTGTCTACCGATTCTGATTCGGTACCTTCGGTTTCAAAGAAAAAGGGCGGCCCTTCGCGGGGCCGCCCTTTGTTTTGGTAGAAAGGGGTCGCGCTTACCAAGCGGAACATTGGTTCACTAACGCAGAAAGGCGCTTTTCGACGTCAGCAAGCTGCTCTGCCACTAGGCGTCGTTGGTCTTTCATGGACTGAGTGGGCTCGGAGCGAATCGAGTACGAGCCCCATGTTGCGGAACTCAAACGTTCGCGAAGGCCAGGAAGCGTTTCAAACTCTTTACTCGCTATGAGCTCATCTCCGTCGAGGATGAGTTTAAGAGCGCGCCATTCGGCCCGGGCCGAAGCAACGGCTCCACGCATCGCAGCCGGATTAGCTGTACCGTACGTCACCAACTTGTCGGCGCGTTCAAGACGTGTTGCGACATCATCCATTTCACGGTCTACTTTGTCCATGCGAAGCTGAAGGGCATCTAGTGATTTTTGCAATGACACAAGCTCTGCCGGCTTTTCGGCTGGAAGGCTCACGTTGTTCAAATGCTTCACTGCGAACGAGCTCGGCTTAGTCAAAGTGTCCACAGCGCTCCCGTGAACGCCCACCAATTGAACACTGTAGGTTCCAGCTGGAGCCATGTACGCCCCACGGTCAGGCGAGGCGCTGCGTGCAACCTTGCCATCCCATGTGCTGCGCTTGAGGCCATTGCTGTACTTCGCTTGTAGGACCCGAACTACCGATCCGTTGCTGTTGCGAATAACCAAAGCGAGGTAGGGTTTTTCTTCATTGGCTTCAGCGCGAATGGCATCTTTGGTTGGGTAACTCGGTGTCTTCTTTTCAGCTTCTTCGCGCTGCTCCTTGAGTGTTTTTGGGGCGTTCTTTACCCAGTACGTGAACGTGGCACCCACCTTGGGATTGTCGGCCATGTAGTAGCTCGCGCCGAGGAATCCCGCTCCGCCGTATCCCAGAGGTGAAGCCTCGTGGAACAGAACGGTAGGTTTAATTGGCAGTATAATAGCATCGTTTTTTTTGATGTCGTTTTTGATTTCGCGCAACGGACTGTAGTCGTCAAGTATGTAAAAACCACGTCCGAACGTTGCCAAAACGAGGTCATCTTCGCGCTGCTGAATGGCGATGTCGCGCACCGCCACGGTCGGCAAACCCTTTTTGAGCTCGGTCCATGTTACGCCCGCGTCAGTGCTTGTGAACGCCCCGAATTCGGTTCCGACAAACAGCAAACTCGCATCAATGTGGTCTTCAGCGAGTACATATGCGGAACCGCGCTGCGGTAACCCCGTACTGAGCGTCTCCCACGTCTTGCCGCGGTTTTTGGTCACGAGCACGTACGGCTTAAAGTCTCCGTTTTTGTGGTTGTTGAATACCACGTACAGCACGTCCGCCGAATGCTGCGACCATTTGACGTCGTTTACGAAGGTCAGCTCGGGAATGCCCGGAAGCTTGTCGAGCTTCGTCCAGTTCGCACCACCGTCACTAGAAATGTGGACGAGACCATCGTCGGTCCCCACGGCCAAAAGACCTTTGGTTTTGGGAGACTCGTGCAGCGCGGTGATGTTGCCGTACATCGAGGTGCTCTGCTTGTAGGCGATGGCGTCGAGGCCCTGAATTTTTCCCATCACCGGAATCTGATGGCGGTCGAGCTGTCGCGACAAATCACCCGAAATGGTCGTCCACGAGTTGCCGCGGTCAGTGCTCTTAAATACTACATTGGCAGCGAAGTAGAGTGTCTTGCTGTCGTGCGGACTGATCAGGAGTGGAGCATCCCAGTTCCAGCGCCACGCTTTGCCTCCGGTGGGTTCAATGGGTTTGATCCCAACGCCTTCGCCCGACTTTTTGTCGAAGCGTTGGAGTCCCCCGTACTGTGCTTGGGCGTAGACAATGTTGGGGTCGGTGGGGTCCACTTGAGATTCAAATCCGTCCCCTGTTTGGGTCACGTACCAATCGCTGTTGACGATGCCGCGGTCGTTGATGGTCTGGCTTGGACCTCCGAGTGAGAAGTTGTCCTGGGTTCCGCCGTAAATGCCGTAAAATGGTTCGGCATTGTCCACGGCCACTCGGTAGAATTGAGTAATCGGCAAGTTGTCTTTGTAGTGCCAGGTCGACGCGTGGTCCCAGGTTTCGTACACTCCGCCATCGCAGCCCATGATGAGGTGCTTGGGGTTGCTGGGATCTTGCCAAAACGCGTGGTTGTCGACGTGCTTGTTTTTTTCGCCAAGGCGCTTGAAGGTGGCACCGCCGTCTTCAGACCACTGGGCGTAGGTGTCCATACTATACACCGCATCGGCGTCGTGCTTGGATGCAATCAGCTCGACGTAGTAGTTGCCCGAAGTCGCATGGTCGCTGCGCTTGCTGTAGGACGCGCCGCGGTTGGTACTGCGGTAGGTTCCGTGCCCCTCGATCATGAGGTAGTGGACGTCCGGATTGACCGGAGAAATGGCGAGGCTGAGTCGTCCTTTGTCGTCGCCCGGAATTCCACTTTTGACCTCAGTCCAGGTTTCGCCGCCGTCTTCAGACTTCCATAGTCCGGATTCGGGTCCGCCTGAAATGTACGTGTGCACATGGCGACGGCGTTGGTGGGCTGTGGCAAAGAGGATGTTGGGATTGCGCGGATCGAGGTGCACCTCGTTGAACCCGGTGTGGTCTGATACATGCAGCACGCGGCGCCAGGTCTTGCCGCCGTCTGTGGTTTTGTAGATTCCGCGCTCACCACCGCTGCTCCACAAGGGGCCGTAGGCGGCCACCCACACGATGTTGCTGTTTTTAGGGTGCACCGCAATCATGCCGATGTGCTCCGAGGCCTTGAGGCCCATGTTGGTCCAGCTTGCGCCCCCGTCGGTAGACTTGTAGATCCCGTCGCCGTAGGCTACCGAGCGCTGGTTGTTGTTTTCTCCGGAACCCACCCACACGGTGTGCGGGTTGCTGGGATCAAGGGTGATGCATCCAATGGAATACGAACCTTGGTCGTCGAACAAGGGTTCGAACGTCACGCCGTGGTTCGTGGTCTTCCAGACTCCGCCCGAAGCGGCTGCGACGTACCACTCGTCGGCGTTGGTCGGATGTACGGCGAGGTCCGCAACTCGGCCACTCGTGAGGGCGGGTCCGACGCTGCGAAAGGCCAGTGCGTCAAGCTTTTGGGCCTGCATGGCGGCCGGAAGTGCCGCAATCGCGGCGGTCCAAATTAGGTGCTTCATTCCCCGAAAATACGCCACGAAGGGCTTTGGGGAAGCAGACTAGAATCGTGCTCGGTACGTCACGGTGCCGCGCTGCTGGTCGGCAATGAGGTCCCACGATTGGCCATCCCCAGGATTCTGGATGCTTCCTGACGTGCGAAGGGCATTAAAGGCAAGGTCTACACCCCAATCGCGCTCTTGGTATCCGAGGCCTAGTCCCAGCATTTGGTAGCGGCTGTGGTCGTCAAAAACGGTTCCGGACTCTGACCACTGTACCCCGCCGCGGGCCGTCCAGGCTTCGTTCAGTCGGTATTCGCCTCCGAGGCGGAATTGCTGGTGGGCCTGGAGTTCGCCAGCCATCTGGCGACCGAGGTCGTAGTAGTTCAACGGACTGCTGATCAACGCATCCACCGTAGAATGGTAGACCCACACGGCAGATACTGCGGCTTTGGTCCCGAATGTCTGGGCAAGGCCAAGCTGCGCTACTGTGGGTAGCTGGTAGCGAAATTCTTGATCGTCGTAGAGTTCAAACGCGGTGAGGTTGCTTTCGGAGCTGTTGGCCTCTGGCGTAACCCTATTTCGGTAGTCCCACTGCACTAATGCCGTCGACGCGGGCTGCACCGCCGCGCTGAACCGCAGTCCGTCGGTCAACTGGGCAGCGACGCCAAAGCGAATGTTCCACTGGCCCCATCGGGTGCTGTCCACCACGGTTTTCTGGTAGGCCTTGGTGACGCCACTTGGGTTGAATCCCGATTCCGTCATGGTGAAGCGTTCTTGAGCTCGTCCGTCGCGCCGCTCAATTCGCACTCCTAGAGAAAACTTCTCGCTTTTGATGGCGAATGGAATCGACCAGGATGTGCTCGATTGCTCTCGTACAAACCGTACCTGCCGGTAGGCAGGCACTCCGTCGGCGTAGGCGGTGTACTGGTTGCCAGCGCCCACTTCAGTGAGGTAGCCCATGTAGGCCACGTATGCGTCGTAGAGGCCGTTGGCCAATAACTGTTCGGGGCTGAATCCGTTCGATTGCGTCAACCAGCCCGCAACAGCCGAGGTCTGGGGGTTTTGATCCGAAGCGATCCAGTAGTTGGGGAACCAGGCGTCGCGCTGGTAGGCCAGTCCCACAGACAGACGGGCTTTGCTGTTGAGGCGCCATGCACCAGCCATGTAGGCCTGACCCAGACCCAGTCCTTGGCTTCTAAGGTCGGTTTGGTCGGCCCGAACATGGGTGCTGAATTCGGTTCCGCCAAACGTCGAAGAATTCATTAGGGCAGGGTTCTCAATACTCGAGCTACCGTCGCCGCCCAGCGCAGCGAGTGCCCCTGCAGACCCGTTGTAGCGGGCCGTGCCAAAGCGGTGTCCGCGCTGCATCCATACCGCGCTGAGGGTGGACTGGGCACAAAGCGACAAGCTGCCCGCGGTGAGCAGGGCTATGGTGATAGAGGTTTTCATAGATCAGGCGTTTAGGGGCGGCGCGGGCTCGTGCTAGGCGAATGGCTGTGGCGCTGCGGCGAAGGGTTGCTAACGGGAGTCGATGGTTGGCGGAACTCAGGTTGGCGGAACTCAGGCTGGCGCTGGGCGGGTTCGGCTCGGCGCACTTCAGGTTGGTACTGGGGTGGGTCAGGTTTTTTAGTCACAGGAGTGCGAACCTCGGGCTGACGTGAGGCTGGAGCCGGCTGGCGCGTTTCAGGATGGCGTACGGCAGTAGGGGTTACGCCTTGGGGTTCGCGCGGGCTTGTACTCGGGCGCACGGGAGTCACGGCCCGCGTCGGAGTTTCATCGGAGATGGTTCCTGGACGGTTGCTGCCGCTGGGTCGCAATGGAGTAGTTTCCTGGCCGCGTTCCGCTTCGATTACCTTGGGACGGCCTTGGTCGACGCTTCCTCCACCAGGATTGTTAGTAACCACAGGACGTCGGTAGGGAGTACTGCCTGAATTGATTTGCTGGCGACGAATGCCGCTGTCGGGTGTGGGGTCTATGGTTCCGGAACCAGATCCGCCACCGGGCTGGGTCCAACCTCCGCCTGGGCGGTTCCATCGGTTGTAGCGACGATTGTACGGGCTGTTCCAACCGTAGTAACCACCGCCGTATCCGAAGTAGGGGTTCCATCCCCAAGGGTCGTTCCAGCCGTACCCGCCATACCACGGGTCGTTCCAGCCGCCGTACCCGTAGTATGGATTCCATCCGTATCCACCATAGCTCCACGGGTCATTCCATCCGAAATTCCAGTGGTTCCACGTATTCCATCCGCCATAAAATGCATATGGATCGTGCCGCATCCAGGGCTGGCTCCAGTGGTAGTAGTAGGTGGGGTAGTATTCGTAGCGGACAATCGTACGTAAGCGGGTTACGCGCTCGGGCTCTTGATCGTCTTGGGCAACTTGATCCTCGGCACCTTCTTGGTAGCCTTGCTGGTATCCGGATTCGTACCCATCGCGGTAGGCCTGTGAATTGGACCAAGAGTACGAGCCATCGAAATCGCGGTAGGCGGTTTGGCTGGTTCCGCACGAAGACAGCAAAAAGCCGATTGGAGCGAGGAGTAGGAGGTAGCGCATAGACCGTACTTTTGGGGTTTACTACGGAACAGAACCCAAATTGCATACCAAAGTATGGCTAAGAACCTCACCCCCCGCGCCACGGATTACTCAAAATGGTATAATGAACTCGTCATTCAGGCGGACTTGGCTGAAAATTCCGGAGTGCGCGGATGCATGGTGATTAAGCCGCACGGCTACGCGATTTGGGAGGGAATGCAGGCAGAGCTGGATCGTCGCTTCAAAGAAACGGGTCACGTGAACGCATACTTTCCGCTGTTTATTCCGAAAAGTTACTTCAGCAAAGAGGCGGCGCACGTCGACGGATTCGCCAAAGAATGCGCGGTGGTGACGCACTACCGTCTGAAAACGGCTCCCGATGGAAAGGGCGTGGTGGTGGACGAAGACGCCAAGCTCGAAGAGGAGTTGATCGTGCGTCCTACTTCAGAGACCATCATTTGGGACACCTACCGCGGATGGGTTCAGAGCTACCGCGACTTGCCGATTTTGGTGAACCAGTGGGCCAATGTGGTCCGTTGGGAGATGCGCACACGCCTCTTTCTGCGCACCGCGGAATTTTTATGGCAGGAGGGCCACACGGCCCACGCAACCCGCGAGGAAGCGATTGCCGAGGCTGAGCAAATGCTTGAAGTGTATGCTGAATTTGCTGAGAACGTGCTGGCGATTCCGGTGGTGCGTGGCGTGAAGACGGCAAATGAGCGATTTGCGGGGGCCTTGGAGACCTACTGTATCGAAGCCTTGATGCAGGATGGCAAGGCGCTTCAGGCCGGAACCTCGCACTTTTTGGGACAGAATTTCGCCAAGGCCTTTGACGTGAAGTTTCAGGACCGTGACGGAGAAGTGAAGCACGTCTGGGCTACATCATGGGGTGTTTCGACCCGCTTGATGGGGGCATTAGTGATGACGCACTCCGACGACAATGGATTGGTACTGCCGCCAAAGTTGGCTCCGATTCAAGTGGTTATTGTTCCGATTTACCGAGGCGAAGAAGAGCTGGACGAAGTGTCGGTGGTGGCGAAGCAGTTGGTGACGGATTTGCGCGCCCAGGGTGTCCGCGTGAAGTACGACGACCGCGACACCTACAAGCCCGGTTGGAAATTCAATGAGTACGAACTCAAGGGGGTTCCGTTACGCGTGGCCATTGGCCCGCGCGACCTTGCCAATGGGGTAGTGGAGCTTGCGCGCCGCGATACGCTGACTAAAGAGACGGTGCCCGTGGAGGGTTTAGCAGCTTCTGTTCCCGGTCGTTTGGCCGAGATCCAGCAGGCATTGTACGACCGTGCGCTCGCTCACAGCGAGGCCAACATGCACACCGTGAATTCATGGGCCGAATTTGAGTCGGCACTAGACGCCGGTGGTTTTGTTTCAGCGCACTGGGACGGTACGCCCGAGACCGAGGAGCGCATCAAAGAGCTCACGAAGGCTACGATTCGCTGTATTCCATTAAACAATGTGCTCGAGGACGGTGTGTGCGTCCTCACTGGCGCCCCGTCCAAGCAGCGGGTATTGTTTGCTCGAGCCTACTAGTATGAAGACTGACGCTAATCCCGAGTTAATCCTGCAAACGCTGGCAACAAAGTCCAGCAACAAGCAGTTGGTCCATCGCCGCGTGCTCGGTGCATTTGCGGAACTGCGGATTGTCGTGCAATCTGTCGCCGTAGACCTCAATAGTAAAATGGTCGGAATTGATCGTTCGGTGGTGGTTGAATTCGTCGACCGAGGCGAATTTGAGTTCGAATTGCGTTTTTCGGGGGACTCGCTGGTTTTTCAAGTCCATACCAACGCGTTTTTACTTCCGGACGGACACTCGGTGCTTGCTTCAGACTATGTCAAGGGCAATCCAAATCGATCCTATTTCGGGTTGATTCATGTGTACAACTTTCTTTCGGACTCCTTTCGAATGCGCCGTATGAATGACGTCGGCACGTTGATGAGTCGTTTTTTTATCAACGGAGAGGGGCACCACTTTGCCGAAGGAGTGGGACCGTTAAACCTTTCATTGACGGAATCCGAGGTTCGCGCATCGGACCTCCAATTATGGCTTTACCGACTGATGGTCACGGCGATGGACTTTGATTTGCAGGCCGCGCCGTTTCAAGCGGTCCAGGAAGTTTCGGTTCTCGCGCTCGAAGGAATTCGCGAGGAACTTCGACAGCGCACAGGAAAGCGGCTCGGGTTTCGACCTGAGGGTCACTAATTTCTTTTTAAGTTGTTGTTGGAGTGGGGGGGATTTCATATCTTTGCGCTCCCAAAACATAGGGCCCGTTCGTCTAGCGGTTCAGGACATCTCCCTTTCACGGAGAAGATCACGGGTTCGAATCCCGTACGGGTCACCAAACACAAAAACTAGCTACAATGGCTAACCACAAATCTGCGTTGAAGCGCATCCGCCAAATCCAGGCCAAGCGCGTACACAACAAGTACTTCCACAAGACGACCCGCAATGCGGTTCGCGCACTTCGTTCCGTTACTGATGCTGCGGCAGCTGCTACTCAGCTTCCTTTGGTTGCATCGATGTTGGACAAGCTTGCAAAACGCAACATTATTCACAAGAACAAGGCTTCGAACTTGAAGTCAAGTCTTGCGAAGCATGTAAACGCTCTGGCGTAACTACTGCGCTAAAATTGGTTAAAGGTTAACCGCCCCGAAAGGGGCGGTTTTTTTGTTGCTACCACATGGTAAATGCGTACTTACGTTTAGGGGACGACTGGTGGACCTGCGCGGCGGGAAGTTTGCCGCATGAATCACGAACCAACTAAACGGTCCATTCGCTTGTGGACTGAAGAGGATCGACCTAGAGAACGGTCCCTCGCACACGGAATCCGAGGAATGGCGACATCAGAGTGTCTTGCGCTCATTTTGCGCTCCGGAACCCGAACCCATTCTGCTGTGGATTTGGCGCGGTCAATGCTTGATTCCTACGGAGGGTCATTGGGCCGATTGGCATCGGCAGATGTTATTGCCCTACAGGGACTTGGAGGCGTAGGCTTAGCTAAGGCTGCGGCCGTGGCTGCGGCATTTGAACTAGGTCGGCGTGCAGCGGGCGACGCTCAAGTGGGTGATGCAAAGTTGGTTCGGGGTTCAAGCGACGTGTTTCAACTACTCAATCCGAGTATGTCGGCGCTGGACCATGAGCAGTTTTGGGTAGTCTACCTCAATCGGGCAAATAAGGTGGTCCACTATGAGTGCATCGGTAAAGGAGGTTGGACTGCCACGGCTGCGGATGTTCGGGTGGTGTACCAGCGAGCATTGGCTTTAAAGACCCCAGCGCTCGTTGTAGCGCACAATCACCCCAGCGGGCGACTAGAGCCTTCAGAAGAGGATCGAAAGCTCACTCAGCGCCTCGTAGAGGGTGCGCGAATTCTTGAGCTCACATGTTTGGACCATTTGATCATCGGGCAGAACCAATATGTTAGTTTTGCGGATAGAGGATGGATGCCCGGAACCTAAGCTCGTACCGCATCGCCCACATCGTGGGTGCCCGACCGCAGTTTGTCAAACTCAAGCCGTTGGTCGAGGCCATTCAACGCTTGGGCGGCGTCAATTGGATAGCGCACACCGGACAGCACTACGACAGCCAAATGAACGCCTCGTTCTGGGACGAGCTCGGCCTGGCCCCGGACTACCAAGGCAAATGGAATGAGCGAAATACTGACCTGCGTGTGCTGGTAGCGGCACTTCGTGAGGCACGTGTGCATGCGGTTGTGGTGTACGGAGATACCGATTCCACAGTGCTTGGGGCACAAGCTGCGCTGGAGTTGGGTGTTCCATTCGCCCACGCAGAGGCTGGATTGCGCAGCTTTAACGATGCAATGCCCGAAGAGCGAAACCGCGTGTGGGTTGATCACAGGGCCCAATGGCTGTGGGCACCTACCGAAGTCGCCATGGACCACATTCAGAGTGAGGACCTCGATCGGGGCGCTCCTTGGGTTGTGAATACGGGTGACTTGATGTTCGATGCCTTTCCAAAACGCCCATTTTCTCAGGTGCAGCCCTCGTCGGTGTTGGTCACGATTCACCGCAATACCAATGTGGACGAGCCTGAACGAATTCGCAGGATTGAAGCGGCCTTAGATGGCTTGGCGGGTGATTTTAACGTGCTTTGGCCGAGGCATCCGCGGCATCGTGCCGCTGGGCTGCAAAGTGTATGCGTGGCGGATTGTGCTCCGCTGAGCCGGCCCGAGATCGTGGATGCGCTGTACCGTTCTCAATTTGTGATCACGGATTCAGGCGGACTTCAAAAGGAAGCGTTTTTTGCAGGCCGCAGAGCCATCGTGCTGCGGGACGAGACCGAGTGGACGGAATTAGTGGACGCAGGATGGACGTCACTGGTTTCACCTGATTCTACCGATCTTGAAGGGGCTATAAGGGCTCAGTTGAGTCGGTGGGCACAAGTAGGCCAATTGGAGCCTCCAATGCTCTATGGTGATGGTTTGGCGGCCGAAGCCATGGCGGCATCGCTGGCACAGGGTCTGTGGGAACTTAGTCAGTCATGATCATACTTTACCACCCGCAGCCCAACGAGCGCCACCGGCGACTTGCCGCGCTCTTGCAGTCCGCGTGGACTCAACCTGTGGCGTTTGGTCCTGATGATGATGCGGTGCGCTGGAACGATTCCGGATGGCTAGATCAACAGAACAGTGCCGAACCAGCATCATCGGATTACGCGGCTTGGATTTTTTGGCGCACGTGGGTTTGGGAGGAAACCCTTCCTAAAGACCAGCACGCTCGGCCGATCGGTCGGGATGCACAGCGCGATTTGCTGCTCCCTGAGGCCGAAGTAAAGGCCCGCGAATGGGCTGCCTCCATGGGGATTTCTCTATCTGATGGGGCGAGGCCCGCCCCTGTGCTCGTGGTGGATATTGACCATCTGTTTGCCTACCGTGGCCGCGGACTTAAGTCTGCGGTCGGCGGATTTCTTTCGAATCTCATTCGGGGCGAGTTCGGCGAACTACGCACCCGCATATTCGGGCCTGACCCCTTTTACAGCTTGGTATTCTGGACGGAATTGGCCCAAAGGTTTCCGCAACTTGAGCTTCAGTTTTTTGCCCTGTTAGCGGCGGAGCGAGGCCCCTTTGATCGCGGTGTCGCACCCAACAGTTCGGTGGTTCGCGAAGCACTTCGAACGTTGTTTGTGCGCTTTGATGTAGGGGCACACCTCTCGTACGGAAGCCACGATCGAGCCCAAGGCTACCGCCAAGAGTTGGCTGAACTTGAATCCATCCTTGATCGACCCGTAATGCGGCAGCGGAGCCATTTTTTGCGCAAAGCTGGTACCGAAGAACTCCTTACTTCTCTTGAAAAGCTGGGAGTAGTAGAGGATTGGTCGCTCGAGTTTGCCGACGTTCCCGGATTTCGTTCGGGTTGGGCGAGTGCCGTTCCCTGTGCCAGGGTGCAGCAGCTCCCGGTGGCCGCCATGGATCAAAATTTTCTCGAAATGAGTCCGCGTGAAATTGCTGATTCGCTTCATGCGCTTCAAGCTTCGGCTTGGTCGGTGGGCGCGCCTTTGCGCGTTAGCACGCACTGGCGGATTTTCGGTCCGAAGCCTGAGGTAGAGCGATCCGGAAAAGATTTTACGGTCTGGAGGGAAGGATTGAACCTCTGGCTTAATGAATGGAGTAGAGCATGAGTTTTCGCCTAGAACACAATCCAGATCCAGAGGATTGGCGCGCCACATGGTCGCTTCGTCCCGACCGATTTCCGTACGACCACCTTAATTATTTGGATGCGTTGGGTGTGGAGTGGGCCAGTGTGGTTTCAGACGAAGTGGTACTTCCGTTTGCATTTGGTCGGAGTGCATTCGGCTTCATGCAGGTATATTGCCCGCTCGGCGCACAGCGCTTGGGCCCCATGGGAGCAAAGGCGCATGATGCCAAGCATGTGAGGGAGGCTTTGGACGCACTGCCGCGCCATGCGCGGCTCCGATTGACAATTAGCCGACCACTAGATTGGCCCGCGCCAAAATCGTGGCACTGGCGCAATGGAGGCTGGGAGCGATGGGATGAGATGCCGAACTATGAATTGAATTTGGGTTCGAGCTACGAGCAGGTGTTTGGTGGCTTTTCATCACAGACCCGTCGAAACCTCGCAAAGGCAACCGGGAACCAGCTTTGGGAGTACAGCAATCCGGACGAGTTGTGGACTTATTTTGTTCAGAATCAAGGCGAAAAGTACCAAATTCCAAAGGGGTACGAGCAGGCAATGAAGTCTGCGATGTACCACCTACTTCATCAGGGTAGGGGAGCGGTTTGGGCGGCTATCGGCGAGGGTAACCAGTGGTTGGCCGGAATGTTTGTAGCCTTTAGTGGCGACCGTGCGGTACTGCTGTTTTCTGCGGTGACTCCGGAGGGTAGAGAGCGAAACTCGATGACATGGTTGGTCAATGAGTTTATTACGATGGCCGTAGGGCGTTGGAAGATTTTTGATTTTGAGGGTTCAAAGTCACCAGGATTAGCTAGGTTTTACAAGGGTTTTGGCGCTGAAAACACGCCGTACCTTCGCTGGGAACGCTGGAATATCCCATGGCCATTACGTTAATTCAACTACAGTACTTTGAGGCGCTGGCCGAGTGCCAGCATTTTGGAAGAGCAGCCAAGTCGTGCGGCGTCTCGCAGCCGACCCTGTCCGCACAGATTCAAAAACTTGAAGAAGAGATTCACGGGGATTTAGTGGATCGGCGCAGTCAGCCAATCCGATTGACCCAGCTTGGAGAGCAAGTGCTGCTTCACGCCCGCAAAACAATCCAATCTGCACAGAGCTTGGTGGAGGTTAGCCAGCACTTTCGCAAGCCCCTTGAGGGCCAACTTCGGTTGGGTGTGATTCCGACGGTGGCTCCGTACTTGGTTCCGCGTTTTGCGCCAGAATTGCTCAAGCGGTTTCCGCGACTAAGTGTACAAATGGAAGAGGCGACCACGGAACAATTAATTGAAAAACTCGATGCCGACCAGTTGGATGCGGCGATTTTGGCGGTTCCGATTGCTGCGACCCATTTTGTGTCGGAATCGCTGTACCGAGAACCACTTTTGGCCTACTTACCTGAGGGCCATCCGAAGTCCAAGGACTTGTTTTTAACGTCAGGCGAGTTGAAGTCGGAGCGGATTCTCTTGCTCCCTGAGGGCCATTGTTTCAGGGATCAGGCCCTGCAGCTGTGCGGAACCGACCGCCCTAATGAGCGCATTGAGTTGCTTGTGGGGCAGTTCGAGACTTTGGTCCGCTTGGCGGATGAAGGCTTGGGTATGACGCTGCTTCCGCAGTTGGCGATTTCGGAACTTTCAGCGGTTCGCCAAAAGCGGATTAAGCCGATTGCGGAACCTCGCCCAGTGCGCCACATTGCCTTGCTTGCTTTGCCCGGACACCGTCGCTTGGGCATGGTTGAGGCATTGGCCCGGATCATTCGGGCATCTGTTCCTGAAGTCCTGCGAAGCGACAGCCATAACGACCGAATCCTCACTGCGAATCAGTGAATAAGATCATTTTAGCCACCCAAAATGCCCATAAGCTCGAAGAGTTGAGGTCCGTGCTTCCCAAAGGCTGGGAGGTTCTAACGGCCTTTGATGCGGGAATTCGCGGAGAGCTTCCTGAAACAGGAAGTACTCTTGAAGAGAATGCCTTCCAAAAGGCGATGTATTTATGGAATCACTGCGGA
This sequence comes from uncultured Flavobacteriales bacterium, assembly GCA_903821715.1. Taxonomy (GTDB): domain Bacteria; phylum Bacteroidota; class Bacteroidia; order Flavobacteriales; family Schleiferiaceae; genus TMED14. The sequence continues at coordinate 883 of CAIJMB010000119.1, read as the reverse complement.
ATTCCCTCGCTTGCTGACGACAGTGGCCTACAGGTGGCTGGGCTGTCTGGTGCTCCCGGTGTAAACAGTGCGATGTACGCGGGGCCTGAGCGATCTGATCAGGCGAACCGCTCACTGCTCTTAGCAAACTTAGCCGGCGCTGTCGATCGGGCTGCCACGTTTCGCACGGTACTCGCATGGGCCACTCTTGAAGGAATTCAGCTCTATGAGGGCGTTGTGCACGGCCAAATTACCCACGATGAACGCGGAGAGTATGGGTTTGGCTACGACCGGATTTTTGTTCCGAATGAGGGTGACGGCAGGACGTTTGCCGAAATGCTGCCTGAAGAAAAGGTGGCCATGAGTCACCGAAGCCGGGCGGTACGGGCCTGGCTTACTGGGCTCGAAAGAAGCTGAAGTGTACGCTTCCGTAGCGCCGGAGTTCGTCGAACTCAGGTAGCGAGGAAAGGTCGGTGTCGGAACCGTGTTCGAGCACTAAGATTCCGTCTTCAGATAAACGAGTAAGGGCTGATTCGACAATCGCCTGATGGCCCTCAAAATCGTAGGGGGGGTCCGCCAAAATAAGGTCCCAGCGGGCAGGGTTTTTTTGTACAAACCGAAGCGCATCTTCAGTGATTGCCCTGATGGGAAACTGCAGTAACTCTGAAGTTTTGATAATAAAACGAGTGCATTCGCGAAAGTTGTCGACGGCGGTTACGTCGGGACATCCGCGGCTTGCTAGTTCGTAGCTCAGGTTTCCGGTACCGGCAAAGAGGTCAAGAGCTCGGATGTCCGCAAAATCAACATAGTTCTCAAGGATGTTGAACAGGCCCTCTTTGGCCATGTCTGTAGTTGGTCGTACGGGTAGTTTGGATGGAGCGCGAAGAATTTTTCCTCGGTGGCT
>CAIJMB010000118.1 GCA_903821715.1 uncultured Flavobacteriales bacterium | reverse complement strand
CGTCTACCAAGAGCTCTACGACTCGACGCTGTTTCGTGCCCAGGAGCAGACGCAGCGCAACAAATTCATGCTCCGCGGCCGCTACAAGTCGGCAGGCGGATCGGTCATTCAGCTCAATTCATTCAACATTCCGCGCGGATCCATTTCGGTTACGGCAGGAGGAAATCGACTGACTGAAAACCAGGACTTTACCGTCGACTATGCCCTCGGCCAAGTTCGAATCATCAACGAAGCCATTGTGCAGAGTGGGGTTCCGATTCGCGTAAGCTTTGAGAACAATTCGCTCTTCAACTTTCAGGCAAAAACCTTTACAGGGCTCACGGTCAATCACCAACTCAAACCAAATTGGGTAGTCGGAGGCTCAATTCTACAGCTTCGTGAGGGTGCATTGACCCAAAAAGTCAGTGCGGGCGACGAGCCCGTCCGCAATGCCATTTGGGGTCTGAACACTCAGTATGAGAAGAATTTGCCCGGGCTCACCAGGACTATTGACAAGCTCCCGTTCGTCTCTACCAAAGCACCGTCGAGCATTATGCTTACCGCGGAAGTGGCGCAGCTCCTGCCTGGGTCGCCCCGGATCATCAACGTCAATGGCGAGCCGACCACCTACCTCGACGATTTTGAGAGTAGCCAAACCGCGATTGACTTGCGCGGAACCACCACCTGGCAGCTCGCCTCCGTGCCTGATGGCCAACCCGACCTTTTTCCTGAGGCATCGATGGCGAACGACTGGGCCTCCAACTTCAATCGTGCACGCCTTGCGTGGTACATGATTGACAACTCGTTCTTCACCGGAACCAGCATTACTCCTCAAAATATTCGCGACAACCCCGCCATCACGAGTGACCACTACCAGCGCATGGTTCCGTTTGCCGAAGTCTTTCCGAATATTACGCTCGACCCGAGTCAGGCGCGCAACATCAACACGTTTGACCTGCAGTTTGACCCTACAGAGCGTGGTCCATACAACTACGACGTCCAAGGCTTGAACGGAATTTCAGCAGGACTCAATCCCGACGGAAGCCTCAAAGATCCGCGCAGTCGCTGGGGCGGAATCATGCGCCAGCTTACCATCAACAACTTTGAAGAGCAAAACATTGAGTTCGTCCAATTCTGGGTGATGGACCCGTTTTTGGACAACCCCAGTGCGCCGGGGGGCGACGTGTACCTTCATTTGGGCAACGTATCTGAAGACATTCTCAAAGACGGTATGCAGTCTTTTGAGAATGGTCTTCCGTCAGATGGTTCTCGAACGGATGTCGATTCTTCAGTTTGGGGGTATGCCTCACGCTACCAGCCTGTGGTAGATGCCTTTGACAACAGCGAAGCTTCGCGTCCCAACCAGGATGTCGGTCTAGATGGACTTCGCGACGACGACGAGATCCGTTGGCTCGGCCCGGGATCGCAGACCTATCTCGACAGAGTTCAGACGGCTTTTGGCCCCGGTAGCCCCGCCTACGCTGCGGCACAGCTCGACCCCGCCGCCGACAACTTCGTCTTCTACCGCGGTGGAAACCAGGACCAAGCCGATGCGAACATCCTCAAGCGCTACCGCTACTTCAATAACCCCGACGGCAATTCGCGCACGGACCTCATTGATGGCCAGCCTGCCATGAGTACCAACATGCCCGACAAAGAGGACGTCAACCGAGATGCAACCCTGAACCGCAGCGAGCAGTACTTCAGCTACCGCATTTCGATGCGCCCCGAGGACCTCAAGGTCGGCCAGAACTACATCGCCGACATCTACGAGACGACCACTGACCTCTTGCCCGACCAAACGCGCAAGCCGGTGCGCTGGATTCAATTCAAGATTCCGGTATTTGAGCCGGACCAAAAGGTCAATGGAGCTCAAGACTTCAGGTCGGTGCGCTTTGCGCGTTGGATTCTGCGTGACTGGCAGCAACCTGTAGTACTCCGAATGGCTCGCCTGGATCTCGTCCGTGGTGAATGGCGCCGCTACCGCTTCAGTCTTGATGCGGCCCGAGAAATGATCCCTGTGGATGAATCCGACGAAACATCCTTTACCGTCAACGCCGTAAATCTCGAAGAGAACGGTGGCCGGGTGCCGGTGGCCTACGTCATGCCACCAGGTATTCGCCGTCAAGTCCTACTTGGCAACACCTCGATTCTTCAGCAAAATGAGCAGTCGCTGAGCCTTCGCACCTGCGGGCTGCGCGATGGAGATGGCCGCGCCGTGTTCAAAAACACGAGCGTCGATATGAGGATGAACAAACATGTCAAAATGTTTGTCCACGCCGAGGCAGGTGACAATGCCAATGGTTTGAATGATGGAGACTTGCGTCTTTTTGTTCGCTTCGGAAACGACTACAGTCAAAACTACTACGAGTACGAAATGCCGCTCACCGTGACGCCCTGGGCGAGCACAGCTGAAGATATTGTGTGGCCCGCGGCGAATGATGTGGACATCGAATTCGCAATGTGGACGGCGCTAAAACTCGAACGCGACGCCGCTATGCGGACCAATCCCAATGTGAGTCCGGCGCTACCCTATGAACGCGTAGTAGGTGACCGCGTCTATCGCGTAGTGGGCACACCCAATCTGGGCTGGGTTCGCACGATGATGGTCGGGGTTCGCAATCCGCGACGCTCCTCGTCCAATACCTCTGACGACGGCTTGAATAAATGTGCCGAAGTGTGGATCAACGAACTTCGAATGACGGACTTTGACAACCGTGGCGGAGTGGCGGGGATTGCGCGCGGAACCGCCAAATTAGCCGACCTCGGCCAAGTGGCATTGAGCGGTGGATTCTCAACCCCTGGGTTTGGAGGAATCGATATGGCTCCGAACGAGCGCAATAAGTTCAGCTCGGTCAACTACGATGTTCAGACCAATCTCGACCTTCATCGCTTCTTGCCGGGAAATAGCCGCCTTCGCCTCCCAATGTTCATCACCCAGGCACAAGACTGGAAGACCCCAATGTTCAATCCCTACAGTCCGGATATTGAAATGGACAAGGCTCTAGGAAACCTACAGGGGGCACAATCTAAAGATTCATTGCGCACCATGGTGAGCGATTTCATGCAGCGTCGAGCGGTGGCATTCACCAACGTTCGGCTTGACCGAGCTCCGAGTGGCGGCGGAGGTGGAGGGGGCCGTGGTCCTTCGATGGGACCGCCCAGCTTGGGAGATTCCGAATCCAAATCCGAAGACCAAGGATTGAACGCCGGTGAAGGAAGTGCGAAGCTGCCGAAACGTCCTATGCCATGGGATGTTGAAAACTTGAGCGCAACCTATGCTTTTAATGAGGTGCTGCGCCGCGATGCGAACACGCTTCAGGACCTCAGGGTAGAGAACCGCGGTAGCCTTGCATATGCCTACCAGACCAAGCCAATTAACATTCAACCGTTTAAAAAGCTCAAGCCAAAGAGCCTTGCACTAATTCGTGATGCCAACCTGAACCTAACGCCGTCACGCGTGAGTATTCGGACCGACGTCCTGAGAAGCCAGCAAACGATGCAAATGCGCAATGTGGACAATCCAAAGTTCCAATTGCCCATTACCTACAGCAAAAACTTCACGATGGACCGCAATTACAATGTGATTTGGGATCCGACCAAAATGTGGAAGCTGGACTACACGTCGCGTATTCGCGTGCGCTTTGATGAGCTCCCGGGGCCCAATTCAGAGGACAGTGTGCGGAACTTCTTAAACGACAACCTTCGCGAAGGCGGGCGCCCCACTGAGTACCATCATACAATTAATACTACGTGGGCGATTCCGATCAACAAACTTCCGCTACTAGAATTCGTGCAAACTCAGATTCGTTATACGGCGGACTTGGACTGGAAGACGAACTCACTTTGGGCCAGCCGTCCGGGCTTGGATTCGCTGAATTTCGGAAACACGGTTGAGTCTAGTGGTAAGTGGAATGCCTCTGCGAACGCAAATATGGCCACGCTGTACAACCTCATTCCGGGCTATGGCAAACTAAAAAAGCCTGCTCGTGGGGCCGCGCCGCGCGGCGGAAAGTCTCCGGCACCGGCGACAGGAGGGGCTAAGTCGAACACCGATAAACCTGAGGAACCCAAGCTCGCGAAAACGATACTTATCGGTGTAGTGGATTTTGCCACCATGCTCAAGAGTGTCAATGCCACGGCCAGCTTAAATACAGGCTCACTTCTTCCTGGATTCTCTACAACACCTGTCCTCAGCGGGATGACTCCTTCGAATCAATGGGCGCCGGGCTGGAAGGCCGCGGTAGGCCTCCCACATGACCTTCCGTCATTGGCCTCGGCGAGTGGCTGGCTGCTCGAAAACCCACGCCAGCCGTTGCGCGCCAGTGAAACGACCACACGCAACATCACGCTGCGTGCCCAGCTCGAGCCACTTCAAGACATGCGAATTACCTTGAATGCTACCCAGACCTATGGGCGTCAAGCCTCGTATACGTACCGTTATTCTACAGGAACCGGAATCGACTCGCTCTTTGCCGAGGGCTTCCATGCCTTCAATCCACAAGAAGTGGTCACGTACAGCAGCAGCTGGTTGTCTTGGCCGTCCGCCTTTGACGTGAGCAGAGAACCTGACTTCGAGAGTGCTGCCTACGATCAATTCAAGGCGGCTCGTTTAGACGCCTCCAAGCGCTTGGCTGACGAACAGCTCCTTCGCGACCCCAACTATGCGGCTAACTTCATCGATTTCGCCGACTCGTCCCGCTACGGTTACGACGGATTTTCGGTACTCCACACCGACGTACTGGCCAATGCCTTCCTGACGGCCTATGGTAACCGTTGGACCGCCAACTTGCCCATGGGGAACTACGCCGCGCTTCCGTTCTTCCCCAACTGGAACGCGACCTATACGGGACTCATGCGACTCAAAGCCGTGCGCAATGTCTTTACGGCCCTCAGTCTCAGCCATTCGTATGCCAGCACTATGACGGTCACTGGACTTCAGACCCACATGCTTCGCGCGCAGCGCCTTCAGGACAATCCCTTGGACCCCTTCCCGCGCAACGACAATTTTGATATCATGCCAGAGCGCCAGGTGGGCCAGATTTCGGTCACCGAATCGATGTCGCCACTGCTTGGCGTGGACCTGCGTACTAAGACCAATGCCTCGTTCAAACTGAACTACGGCTTGACGCGACAGCTCAACCTGAGTATGGCCAACAACCAACTCACAGAGAGCAAATCCAAAGACGTCACCGTGGGGGTGGGCTACATTGTCAAGGACGTGCAGTTCCGCATTGTAGAGAATGGCGGAATCCCGCGAACGATTAAGTCCAACCTCGAACTTAAGCTCGATGTGAAATTCAGCGACAACCAGACCGTTATCCGTCGAATCCTCGAGGATTTCAATCAAGCGACTGCGGGCCAAACCCGGACCACGATTAAGTTGACCGCAGACTACCGCATGAGTCGTCGCCTCACTACCCAGTTCTACTATGACCAAACTGTTAGTTCGTTTAAAACGTCGCAGGCGTTCCCCACGAATCAGTGGCAAAGTGGTATTGCCCTGCGCCTCAATTTGGGCGGATAATTCGGGCCGTCACCTTCCTATATTTGCGCCATGGAATTCCCCAGCAACGTACGCTACACCAAAGACCACGAGTGGATTCGCCTGGATGGCGACATCGCCACCGTTGGCATTACTGATTTTGCCCAAGGAGAATTGGGAGACATCGTGTTCGTCGACATTCCGACTGAAGGCGAAACCCTCGCATCTGAGGAGGTATTCGGATCGGTGGAAGCAGTAAAAACCGTCAGTGACCTCTATCTACCCGTTGCCGGTGAGATTGTTGAAGTCAATGCCGACATCGATGGCCAGCCAGACTTGGTAAACTCCGACCCCTACGGGGCTGGCTGGATGGTACGCATCAAGGTTGCTTCGGTGGCTGACGTTGAGGCACTTCTCGACGTGGACGCATACCGCGCTTTGGTCGGAGCCTAATCCCTCTTTCCGTGCTGAACATACTCCAGCATCGCTGGTTTTGGCTAATGCTCGCCCTGATTTGGGCGGGCATTGTCCTTTACTACTCCCTGCAGCCCAGTGTGGAATTGCCCGGAATCTTTCGAATGCTCCGCGACGTCGTCCTACATTTTGGCGCCTATGCTGGAATTGCCTTTCCGCTCATGCTCTACAGCCGATCCCAAGCGGGTCCATGGAAGGTGTTTTTGTTAAGTTTTATGTATGGGTTGGCAGTTGAAATTTTGCAACCTATTGTAGCAGAGGGTCGTATGTTCTCATGGGTCGATGTGGTTGCGAATACCACTGGGATTGCGGTCGGCATGCTTCTTGCCCGATTCCTTAGAAAGCGTATCT
>CAIJMB010000117.1 GCA_903821715.1 uncultured Flavobacteriales bacterium | reverse complement strand
GGCGGTCCAGTGCTCGCTCAGCAGGTAGCGCAGGGCGAGTCGGGGCGAAAGGTTGTTGAGCGGATTCGCAGTAGACGTTGAAATGCTTGCGGCATCGGCGCGCAATCCAAAGGTCGCGGTCGCGCGGGGGCCGAGCGGCTGTTCCCAGGTAGCAAAGGCCGCTGCGGTCCCGTAGGCGGTGGTGTCAGCCATCGCAACGGTATCGATGGCGGAACCGGTCCAACGCACGTTCCAAAGATCCAAGTGGTAGGCACGGCGCTCAAGGCTGGCGCCGTAGCTCAAGGTTCCGAGGCCCATGGACTGGCGGCGCTCGAGGCGCAGCCGCTGGTTGGTTTCGCTCGCATCGTAGGCAAGTTGGCGGTCGGCCTCAAGGCCCGAGTTGCCATTGAATTTGGCGGCACGGTTGACGATGCGGTCTTGACTGAGCACCACCGTCCAATGGCCGCGCTGGTCAAAGCTGCGGAACCGGATTCCGCCCACCTCAGTGCGCTGCGTGCCCTCGGGAATGTAGCCTACGTTGTACAAGAGCGCGTCTGAGGCATTCGAGTCGGCGGGGTACAAAGAGTAGTTATCCCACCCGCCGATGGCGAGCAGCGTGAGGTCGCGACGACGGTCAATTTGGTGCACCACACGCACTTGGGCGTCTTGATAGGCTGGAAGCACGGGGATTTTAAACAGCCTGAAGTAGTACTGGCTGAACGAGTTGCGCGCGCTCGCGGTAAATCTGGTTTTTTTGCCGAGCGGCCCCTCGAGGGTCGCGCCGTAGTCGGTTTGCCCGAGGGTGATGCGCAGTCCGAGTCGGTCTGAGCGGCCGTTGCGGCCTTCCATTGAAAGAGTTCCGCTTAAAACGTTTCCAAAGCTGCTGGCGAAGGCGCCCGTTTGAAGCTCGGTGTTTTGAACGTGGTCAAGGTTGATGAGGCTGACGGCTCCGCCTGAGGCGCCCTGAATCGAGAAGTGGTTGATGGTTGGAACATCGATTCCGTCAAAGCGGTATCCGTTCTCGGCCGGCGAGCCCCCGCGCAGCGAGATAGCATAGCCAAAGCTGGGTTTGGGCAAAATTCCGGGAAAAGACTGAATGACCTTTGACAAGTCCAGGACGGCACCGGGCATGCGCTGCATTTCGGCCCAGCCTATTGCCTTGATGCTCAAAGGTGATTCATTGGTGCTTCGAAAGGCGTCAGCGGTAACCACTGCTTCGCCCAGCACTTGAACTGGTTCAATTTCAATGGTCAACTCATTGGGCTTGACCGCATTAATCCAAAGCTCATGGATTGTTTTGACGTAGAGTCCCTCGTCACCGGTTACCGTGAGGTTGGCGAGGCCTGACGGAAGATTTTCGAAGCGAAATCGCCCTTCAGCATCCGTATTCGTGCGGAATTCTTGAACGTTGGGACTGGTAGTAAGAACGACTACCCAACCTGATGCCGCCTGGGCGCCTTGGGTGAATAGGATACGACCACTAAGTAGGGCCTGTGCGTGCAGTCCAAGGCTTGTAGCGAATAGCAAAAATGCCCCAATCCAAAATTTCATGCCGCGAAATTACTTGGTGTTCACCAAGTAAAATACCCATAAATGTCATGTTTTGCCCCGAGGCGGCGGACTACTGGTTGTATTGAGTCATCGCGAGCGATGGTCCAGCGAGTACATACGTTTCGAGCTGCTTGATGGCGCGGTCGATGCCAGGGTTGAGAAGCTCAAGTTCTTCGGGGGTCCAGCGGCCGAGTACGAAGTCCACTTGGTGCCCCTTGGGGAAGTGCTGGCCGATGCCAATTCGCTGGCGGGCATAGTCCTGGCGACCGAGTGTGGCTTGAATGTCTTTGAGTCCGTTGTGCCCACCGTCCGAGCCTTTGAGCTTGAGTCGCACATGCCCCACGGGCAGGGCGAGTTCGTCCACGACTACTACGAGGTTTTCGAGCGGAATTTTTTCTTCTTCAAGCCAGTACCGCACTGATTTTCCGCTCAAGTTCATGTAGGTACTGGGCTTAATAAGCACAATAGTCCGTCCTTTGATGCTCAGTTGTGCTCGGTCGCCCAGACGTGAAATAGAAAAGGACGCCGAATGGGCAGTCGCCCAGGCGTCCAGTAGGTCGAACCCAATGTTGTGACGGGTCCGGGCGTATTCACTGCCCGGGTTGCCCAGCCCCACCACGAGGAACTTCTTCATTTACTCTGCGCTTGCCTCGGCAGGAGCAGCTTCTTCTTCACCTGCATCGTCGTCGGCGTCGGCAACTGCGTTACGCGACATGGCGATCGAAACAACTACGGCGTTGTCAGAGTTCAGAATCTCATACGGCTTACCCGCTTTGACTTCTGCAACTCGGATTGCTTGTCCAATACGGAGTTCGGTAATGTCGTGCTCAATTGATGAAGGCAGGTCGTTGATGAGGCCCTTCACCTTGAGGTTGCGAAGGCTGAACTTCAACTTACCACCGTTGCGCACACCACGTGAGTTTCCGGTAAGGATCATTGGAACTTGAATGGTCACAGGCTTTCCGTCAAGGACTTGGATGAAGTCTACGTGCGTCAACGCGTCGTTGAGAACGTGGAACTGCATGTCTTGAATTACAGCTTGGTAGGTCTTGCCCTCGAGCTCGATCGAAGCCATACGTGCCTCAGCCGTGTAGACGAGGTCGCGAAAGGTAAGGATAGGAGCATAGAAGTGCACAGGGGCGTCACCTCCGTACATCACGCAGGGAACTTGGCCCTGATCGCGGAGCTGCTTGGCGTACTTGGTGCCCAATTCGGTGCGGACGGTGCCTTGGAGTGTTACGGATTGCATGGCTTAGAGAATCGAGATTTAGAACAAAAAGTGGTCGCTGATGGACTCGTTGGATTGGACTTTGCGCATCACCGAAGCGAAAATTGGTGCTACGCTGAGGGTGCGGATTTTTGGACTGTTCCGCTTCAGAGGTATGGTGTCAGTGATGACAAGTTCGTCGAGGGCCGAGGCTTCAATACGCTCAATCGCGTTGCCTGAAAGGACGCCATGGGTGCAGTACGCGCGCACTGATTTAGCACCCTCTTCCATCAGCATGTCAGCTGCCTTAGTGAGCGTTCCGGCCGTGTCGACCATGTCATCCAACAAAATGATGTTGCGGTCTTTGACATCGCCAATCACGGTCATTTTATCAACGACGTTGGCTTTTTTGCGCTGCTTGTAGCAAATCACGACTTCGGCACCCAATTGGTTTCCGTACGCTGACGCACGCTTCGAACCACCTACGTCGGGAGAGGCGATGGTCAAGTTCTCGAGCTGGAGGCGCTCAATGTCCGGAACAAAAATGCTGCTGCTGTACAAGTGATCTACGGGCACCTCAAAGAAACCCTGGATTTGGTCCGCGTGCAGGTCCATCGTCATGACACGGGTTGCGCCGGCGGCTTCGAGAAGCTTAGCTACAAGCTTACTGGTAATTGGAACGCGCGGCTTGTCTTTGCGATCCTGACGAGCGTATCCGTAGTAGGGAATGACTGCAGTAATGTGACGTGCCGAAGCGCGTTTGGCAGCATCAATCATCTGAAGAAGCTCGAAAAGATTCTCTGCAGATGGCATGGTGCTCTGAATCAAAAACACGCGACGACCGCGCACAGACTCATCAAACCAAAGCACATATTCACCGTCTGAAAATGGCTGCATCGCAACCTTACCAAGGCCTTGGCCGTACTCCGCCGCAATCGCTTCTGCGAGAGAGGTCGTAGCCGTTCCGGCAAAGAGTTTAGCGATGGGTTCCATGGGAGATTTCTTCAGGGGGTGCAAATGTACGAATTTATTGTGTACTTTTGCCTTCCCTTGCCCAGGTGGCGGAATTGGTAGACGCGCACGACTCAAACTCGTGTTCCCCTGGAGTGCGGGTTCGATTCCCGCCCTGGGCACAAGGATCTCTCTTAGCTTATGGCTAATATTAAAACCGCGAAGTACGACGCAGCATATCTGCGAATGGCGGCCGAGTGGTCCAAGTTGTCCTATTGCCAGCGCCGCCAAGTGGGCGCGCTTATTGTCAAGGGCCGAAGCATTATCTCAGACGGATACAACGGAACCCCCAGCGGTTTTGAAAACTTTTGTGAGGACGAAGAGGGCTACACCAAATGGTACGTGCTCCATGCCGAGGCCAACGCGATTCTCAAAGTGGCTTCAACGACTCAATCATATGAGGGTGCGACGCTGTACTTAACGATGTCCCCGTGCCGCGAGTGTAGTAAGCTCATTCACCAAGCGGGAATTCGCCGCGTAGTTTATGCCAGCGAGTACAAAGACCTCTCTGGCGTGGAATTCTTGCGCAAGGCTGGCGTTGAGGTTGAACTCTTTGGTTTGTAACCAGAAACTAGCAACTGGCAACTGGTAACTGGTTTCTGGTTTCTCGGTTCCTGTTTCTCGTTTCTTGCCTCTGGCGTGCC
>CAIJMB010000116.1 GCA_903821715.1 uncultured Flavobacteriales bacterium | reverse complement strand
GCGTGGGCGACCATTGTGCTCGGAACCTTGCTCGCCGCCGACCGCGGCTATTTTGACGGGCTGCTACTGGGGCTGACCCTGGCGACGGCCACGGCCTATCAAATTTTGTCGAACCTCGCCAACGACCTGGGCGACAGCCTCAAAGGTGCCGACCAGCACCGCGCCGCCGACGCCGAACAGCGCGCAGTGGCGAGCGGAGCCATCTCTGCAGCCTCAATGCACCGAGCCGTACTCGGGGTGACGATTCTTGCCGCGGTACTTACGGCGGCGACTTCGTGGTGGGGAACCCGCGGTATGCCCACAGGATTCCTTGTCGTTTACCTTGTGTTGGGCGCTGCCGCCATTTGGAGTGCGCGAGGGTACACCATGGGGCGTGCGGCCTACGGCTACCGCGGTCTTGGCGACATCTTTGTTATCGTGTTCTTTGGACCGGTGGGCGTGGCGGGTTCGTACTTCCTTCAAACCCAAGCATGGGATTGGCTTATGCTGCTACCTGGGCTCGCCATTGGCTTGTTTGCGGCGGGAGTACTGAATTTGAACAACATGCGCGACTTCGAAACCGACCGATTGGCAGGCAAGCGCACACTAGCCGGCCGGATGGGGCTCGGAATGGCCAAACTTTACCAGCTTTTACTTCTGTTTCAGGGCTGGCTGGCTGTGGTGCTGTTCATTTTTCTGCAGGCTCCGGTGACGTGCAGCCGAAGCTTTTTGTTCGCCGCCACGCTTCCGTTGATGGTCGAAACGGCGTTCAAGGGCTGGAAGGCTCAGACTCCAGCGGAATTCGACAAGCTGCTGAAGCCCTTGGCGCTGCAGACCGTGCTCTTCGCGCTTCTGTTGGGCTATGGTCTGCTCATCGACGCCAACGAGTGCAGCAAACCCCTCTTTTAACGGCGAAACGCGGTGAAGGCGAGCCACTGGACCTATACGTACACGTTTAAAACGCCTGCGGGCACGTCCCGCGGGGTGATGACGTCCAAGCCAGCGCACTTTATTGACGTGGAATCCCAAGGCCTTCGCGGCCAAGGCGAGTGCGGGCTGCTACCGGGGCTTTCGGTCGACGACCGTCACGACTACGCCGCACAACATGACCAAATTTGCCGCGAACTCAGCGCGCTCAGCGACACCACTTGGGCCGACTGGGCCCGTCAGCGTCGGCTTGACCCCGAGTGGGCTGCGACCTGGGTGGACTGGCCTTCGCTGCTGTTCGCCGTCGAACAAGCTCTGCTCACGTGGGCGGATCGGGCCCAGGGCGGTGACGGAACCCGCCTCGCCGATACGCCCTTTGCCCGTGGCGAATCCGGAATCCCCATCAACGGCCTTCTGTGGATGGGCTCGAGCTGCTACCTGCACGACCAGTCCGAGGCGCGGTTGACCGAGGGCTTTCGCTGCCTCAAAATGAAGGTAGGCGCGCTGGATTTCGAAACCGAATGCGACGTGCTGCGCCACAACCGCAACCTGGATCCTAGCCTCGAGCTGCGTGTCGACGCCAACGGAGCCTGGTCGGTT
>CAIJMB010000115.1 GCA_903821715.1 uncultured Flavobacteriales bacterium | reverse complement strand
TACATCACCGCCACCCAAGAGCTCAAGGGCGACGACTGGGAGACCTGGTGGAAGGACCCCTCGACCCGCCTCGTTCACTTTATCGGCAAGGACAACATCGTCTTTCACTGCGTGATTTTTCCGGCCATTCTGATGCAGCACGGCGGGTACATTTTGCCCGACCAGGTTCCGGCCAACGAATTTTTGAACCTCGAGGGCCAAAAGCTGTCGACCTCGCGCAACTGGGCCGTGTGGCTGCACGAATACTTGGCGGACTTCCCCGGCCAGCAGGACGTTTTGCGCTACGTGCTCACCGCCACGATGCCTGAGACCAAAGACAACGACTTCACCTGGGCCGACTTTCAGCAGCGCAACAATTCTGAGTTGGTCGCCGTGCTGGGCAACCTCGTCAACCGCGTGATGGTGCTCAACCATAAATTTTGTGGCGGAACCGTGCCTGCGGCCGGTACCCTTCCCCAAGACCGCGAGGCGCTGGGCGCGGTGGCGGCCCAATCTGCCTTGGTGGCTGAAGCGCTTGAAGCGTTTAAGTTCCGCGAGGCCCTTGGCCATGCGATGGATCTGGCCCGCGTAGGCAACAAGTACCTCGCCGACGAGGCGCCTTGGCAAGTGGTCAAGACGGACCCTGAGCGCGCCGCAGCCATCTTGGGCGTCGCGACCCAGCTCGTGGCGGCCTTGGCGACCGCGTTTGAAGCGTTTATGCCATTTACCGCAGACCGCATCCGCGAGATGCTCGGTGGGGCTCCCGTGCTGACTTGGGCCGACCTGGCTAGCGAAGGGCCGTGGATTCCGGTGGGATCCGCCTTGGGTGAGTCCAGCCTTTTGTTTCAAAAAATCGAAGACGAGCAGGTCGAGGCGCAGCGCGCCAAGCTGCAGGCTGCGTCTGCCGCAAATACTCCCGAAGTGACCGAATTTGAAGCCCCCGCACTGGCGCCTTTAGCGCCCGAAATCACCTACGACCAGTTTGCGCCGCTCGACCTTCGCGTAGCGCAAGTGCTTGAGGCCGAGCGCGTACCCAAGGCTGACCGCCTCCTGAAGCTCACGCTCGACACGGGCCTCGACCGCCGGACGGTACTCAGCGGAATCGCCGAGCACTTCAGCCCCGAAGAGGTCGTGGGGCGCCGCGTAATCTTGTTGGCAAACCTCGCTCCGCGGGCAATGCGCGGAATCGAGTCGCAAGGCATGATCCTGATGGCCGACAACCCCGAAACGGGCAAGTTGGCCTTTGTGCAGCCCGACGGCGACCTGCCGGTGGGCGCGACGGTGCGTTAACCGTTTGCCCCGCCTGTCCTAGAACAGTTTGTAGACCGGGTACCTGCGGTACCGCAGCTCGTAGTACTCGGTTTGCTGAAAAATCCAGTTCAGCTGGGCGTCGCCGTTGCCGGCGAATTCAGGGTCTGACGCCTTTTTGGCTTCGAACGCCGCCTTGAGAGCCGGACGCTCCCGTAGCAGCTTGGCCGCGGTGTCTTCAAACACGTACCCGCTGAATCCCTCTTTTTGCTGCAGTACGGCATTAAAAAATCCCCAGGCCAGTAGCCCGTCGGGGGCGTCCGCCTCGAGCGCCTCGGTGAGGTAGCGGCGCATAGGCTGCGCACTCGGAACCAAATAGTCGCCCGCCAAAAACTTCACGTCGAGGGTGTCGCGGCGCGTTGTGATTCCGCGCAGCGCAAAATGCCCCTCGTAGGGTTGCGGCGAGGCCTTGTAGCCCTCGATGTAGGTCACTTCCACGCGCAACGTCGTGTCGCGGGTGAGCTCGCGGAAGCGGATTCCGTGCGCCGTCAAGCGGTCCCAGGCCTCGGTCCATCCGCGCGGAATGAGGTAGGCCTGCGGCACGTCGGCCCACTGGGTCGCCACAGCCACGTCGCGGTAGGCCACATTCACCTCGTAGGGCTTGCTGCGGTCGTAAAAAAGGCGGGGCTGCCCGCTGACCTCTGAGGGCTTATAGCCTCGCTGGTATCCCAAAAACGGAACCCGGTTCACCTGAGTCGTATCAATCGTCCAGGCTACCGGCAACCGGGTTGCTTGAGCCTCAGCTGCACGCTGGGCCGATTGGGCTTCAGCCGCCGCCCCGCGCTGGGCGGCAAAGGTTTCGATCAGGGCCATGTTTAGGGCATAGGTCGCGCGCACCCGGTCGGTAAAGGGCTTGAGCATGTGGGTTTCGGGCACAAAGCTGTAGATGTTGCGCACCGCGCCGTATCCGCTGAGGTAGCGCGGACCCTCGAGGTAGGCGTCCCAGCCCTTTTCGGGCGTGGTGCCCCAGTGGTTTACGTACGGAACCATCGGGAATCCCGCATCCTTCATTCGGCGGTAGACCTCAGGCTCAAGCTGGTGGCGAAGCAGGTCGCCCATGGCTCCGCCCAGCTTCTCGGGCTGGGTGCTCAAAAGGGTCATCACGTGCTGGTAGTCGGCGCCATTGCTCACGTGGTTGTCGATCAGCACCAGCGGATTCACCCATTCGATGGCGCGGATCAGGCTGCGGGTCTCGGCCGCGTCGGCCTTCATGAAGTCGCGGTTGAGGTCGAGGTTTTGGCTGTTTCCGCGGGCACCAAACTCGCGCGGACCGTCCTGGTCCACCCGGTGGTAGGGGCTGCGCTGTAGCATTCCGCCAATGTTGAAGCACGGAACCACCGCCAGCACCACATTCACTGGCAGCTTTACCCGGCCCTGCGCCACGTCGCGCACCAGCATCATGCTCGCGTCGATGCCGTCGGGCTCGCCGGGATGGATTCCGTTGTTAATCAGCACCGGCATTTTGCCTTCGGCGGCCCATTGGTCCGCATCTAAGCTGCCCTCAGGGCTCACCAGCACCAGGTGCAGGGGGTAGTAGGCGTCGGTCGGACCCACTTCAACCAGCTTGAGCACCGCGGGGTAGGCGGCCACCAACCTGCGGTAGTAGTCCATCATCTCGAGGTAGGTCGGCGATTCCAGGCCGTTGCTGCGTTCAAAAACCGTTTCAAACGCTTGCGGAACCTTATTTTTTTTAGGTGCGGAGCGCTGCTGCGCCCAAGCCGTCGCCACCGACAGGGCCATCGCCAGAATCATTAGGGGTGTTCGCATGCAGCGAATGTAGCACGTTCTCGCCACGGAGCAGGGTGGCGCAGCCCTCAGAGGTTAATTTTGCGGCCCTTGGCCCCGTAGTTCAACGGATAGAATAAGCGTTTCCTAAACGTTTGATCCCAGTTCGATTCTGGGCGGGGCTGCTACTTAATGATTATCAAGTGGTTAGGTTGAATTCTTGATGGTCTCAGATGAGGTCAAATTGCTCGGATGGAGCAAAAGTTGGAGCAAACTTTGGGAGCAGCGCCGGCGAGAAAGTGACAATTGCACTTTTCTTGGGGACCCTGATTGCTGGGGAAGTTGGCGAATCAATATGGCTAAGTATCTACAAGTTCTTTGTAGTTTGGTGTTTGATTTACCTGAAATCCGTAATCGTTGCTTTCCAAACCGACAGTTTTTCAGAGTTGGTGTAAATTAACACGTTGAAGTATCGTTTTAATGGTATAAGCTCCAATGCCTTCATTGCAACACTTGAAAAAGACAAAACACTATTAAAAATGTCAGAGACGAATTCTGAAAATAATTGGCTGGAGGAAACTTTAGAAAACTTGGAAAATGACTTCTGGGGAGAACCACACCATCCAAGCCATTTAGTCACAAAATGTCACCAACTCAGGCAAAAGCCGCTCAAAAATTTCGAAATAGAGGGCCT
>CAIJMB010000114.1 GCA_903821715.1 uncultured Flavobacteriales bacterium | reverse complement strand
CGGACCTTCGAGCATGAGCTCGGTGCCGAGCAGGCCGAGCTGCGCGCTGCCTTCGAACTTTTGGTTGTTGCCGTCGCGCATCTGCAGGTCAAATACACCCGCGATGGCGTTGCCGTACTCGGCGGGCCAGGCTCCAGTGAAAAAGTCAGAATTCGCGAGGAATTTGTTGTTCAAAATGGTCACGGGGCCGCCGCCGGTGCCTGGAATACTGAAGTGGTTGGGGTTTGGAATGTTGATGCCCTCCATGCGGTAAAGCACGCCCGACGGAGTGTTGCCGCGCACGACGAGGTCGTTGCGCTGGTCGTCGGATCCCTGAACGCCCGCAAAGTTGGTCGCCATGCGCGCGGGTTCGCCGCGGCTGCCGGCGTAGAGGTTAGTTTCTTCAACACTGAACTGTCGCGCGCTGACTGTGGCCATTTCGTTTTTGGCTTGGCCCGACGCGGTCGCGGTGACGCTCACTTCTTCGAGGCTGACGCTCGATTCCAAAAGTCCGAACTGCAGCACCGCTTCTTTGGCGGAATTCAGTTCAATTGCTTGGTTGCGCGATTCGTAGCCAAACAAGTTGACGACCACGGTTTGGCGTCCGATGGGGACGTTGCGCAGGGTGAACTGCCCGTTTTCATCTGTTTGAACCGTTTGGTCGCCGACCCGCACCACGGCCCCGGGTAGGGGGTACTTGGAGTCGACGTCTACGACGGTTCCGCGAACCGTTTGAGTCAGTGTTTGGGCACTGAGTTGAAGGCTGAGCAAGGCTGCGCCCGCAAAAAGGAGTAGTTTATTGAATTGCATATGCAACGTTGGGGTGATTTTGTGCATCCAAACTTAGGCAAAGCCGCGGTCAAGGCCGCATCTTTGTACTTATAATTTCTGAATTCATGCAGTTTTTACTAAAAAAGCAGGCCGCATTGGCAGTTCTTGCACTTGCCCTCAGCGCGAACGCATGGGCCCAGCGCACGTGGACGGCGAGCGGATTTGTGCGCGACGCGTCGTCCGGAGAGGCGCTCATCAGCGCTTACGTCTACGACGCCGTCACTGGCCGTTCGACCCAAACCAACGCCTACGGATTCTACAGCTTGACCGTGCAGGGCGACTCCGCCCGGCTTCAGGCGAGCTACCCCACATTCAACCCTGAGTTGCGGACCGTGCGGCCGGGATCGGGCGCCGCAAAGGCGGATTTGATGCTCACGCCACTCGATGTGGAACTCAATGAAGTAGAGGTTGTTGCCGACCGTCCTATTCAAGATGAGGTACAGATGAGTACGGTTTCGCTCAGCATGAAGTCCGTGAAAAACTTACCCGTACTGCTCGGCGAGACCGATATTTTGAAAATTATTCAGCTTATGCCCGGCGTGCAAAGCGGAACCGAGGGCACCTCTGGCTTCTACGTCCGCGGCGGCGGCCCCGACCAAAACCTGATTCTGATCGACGGGGTCCCTGTGTACAACGTCAACCACCTCTTCGGATTTTTTAGCGTGTTTAACGCAGACGCCATCAACTCGGTGGACCTGATCAAAGGCGGATTCCCCGCCAACTACGGGGGCCGTCTGTCAAGCGTCCTCGACATCCGAATGAAAGAGGGCAACCGCAAAGAGTGGAAGGCGACAGGGGCTATCGGATTGATTTCGAGCAAGCTAACCGTCGAAGGACCACTGTGGAAGGATCGGACCTCAGTGCTGCTGAGCGCCCGACGCACCTACCTAGATGTGCTGGCGCAGCCCCTGATCGCGGCCCAAAGTCCGAATACCCGTGGCGGCTACTACTTCTACGACCTCAACGGCAAGATCAACCATCAAATCAACCGCAACCACCAGATCTATCTTAGCTACTACCAAGGTTTGGACGAGGCCTACGCGCGCACTAGCGAGTCCTACGAATTCAACGGGACGCGATTTACCAATACACTCGACAACTCGCTGAATTGGGGCAACCAAATCGCCACCGCACGCTGGTCGTGGGTGATGAGTCCCAAGCTGTTCTCGAATGCGACGGCGACCTACAGCCGCTACCGATTCATTACCGACATCAAAGGCGAGGACCGTGAAGAGTCGCCCACCGGCGACTTCACGAGCAAGTACGCCATTGCCTACCTGAGCTCGATCGAGGACGTCGGCGGCAAGTGGGACTTTGAGTACCGATGGGATTCCAAAACCACCTTCAAGTGGGGTGCGAGCGTTACCCAGCACACCTTTGAACCGGGCGTCAGCAGCTGGAACTGGAGCGACGGCGGCACCAACCTCGACACGTCGTTTGGTTCGACTACCCAACGCGCCCTGGACCAAGTCGCCTACGGCCTTGTCGACATCGCGCTGAACGACCGCTTGCGCGTGAACGCGGGCTTTCACGCCAACGGCTTTAATGTTGGAACCAAGAACTACCTCAGTGTACAGCCCCGCTTTTCGGCGCGCTATCTGGTGAGCGAGCGCGGTTCAATCAAGTGGAGCTACGTGCAGATGGCGCAGTTCCTGCACCTTTTGGCCAATCAAACCATCGGATTGCCGACAGATTTGTGGGTTCCGGTCACTGAAAACGTCCGCCCCCAGGAGGCCTGGCAATCCGCCATTGGTTACGCCCACAACCTCGGCAAGGGCTGGGAATTCAGCATCGAGGGCTACTACAAAGACATGCGTAACCTAATCGAGTACAAAGAGGGCGCGACCTTCTTTCTCGGTTTTAGCGACTGGCAGACCAAGATCACCACGGGCCGCGGATGGGCCTACGGCGGCGAATTTTTGCTCGAGAAAAAGACTGGCAAATCGACGGGCTGGATTGGCTACACACTGGCAAAGACCACGCGCCAGTTTGACGAGCTCAACTTTGGCGATCCCTTCCCCTACACCTACGACCGCCGCCACGACCTCAGCGTAGTCTTCAACCACAGCTTCAACGAGAACCTCTCGATGGGCGCCGTATTCGTGTACGGAACCGGCCGCGCCGTGACCCTCGCCACCCGCAAAATGTTTGCGCGCCCCGAAGATGCCTTTGACGGAACCTGGCTTCAGACCGTGGAATCCATCGAGGGACGCAACTCGTTCCGCGAGCCCGCCTACCACCGCGCCGACATTTCGCTGACGTGGAAGCGGCCGACTCGCTGGGGCGACGGCGCATGGCAGTTCGGCGTGTACAATGCGTACAACCGCATCAACATTTTTTATATGGACTTTGGATACGACGACAGCAACAACCGGGTGCTCAAGGGCTTCGGCCTCTTTCCGTTGATTCCATCCATTTCTTACTCGTTTGAATTCTAGCACGATGAACAAACTAATCATTGCAGCAGCAGCCGTACTCGTCGGAACCTCGTGCGAACGCATTATTCCGTTTGATGCCGAGCAGGTGGATCCCGTGCTCGTGCTCTACGCCGACATCAACCCCAATCAAACGCTCAAAGCGCACCTTAGTCGTACTATTGGAATCCTCGATCAGGGCGAACCCCAGCGTATTACGGACGCTCTTGTCTGGGCCGAAGACTCGTTGGGTAACGTGCTCGATACGCTGCGCACTGACGGAAACGCCGATGGATTCTACTATAGTCCGCTCAAGCCCGCGGCCGCCCAAAAGGTCACGATCAAGGCCAAGTGGGGAGAACTTCCGCAGGTTGAGGGTAGCGCCAAGGGATTTGCCTTAGGAGGAACCTTTACCATGGATTCTATCGGATTCAATCCAGGGAATGGAATGTTTAACATGCCCTACGTTCTCATGCGCGTGACCCTGCAGGACGATGGGGTTGCAGGGTACTACCGACTTGAGTTTTACGAAGACCAAACCGATACCACCTGGGGACAGTACCCGATTTTTGCAGATTCTGACGATCCATTAGTACTTCAGCCTGCATTTGGTGGCGATTTCGGAGAGCGCATCGACTTTGACAACGCCCTCTTTTTGGGCCAAACGCGCAGTATCGAGGTCAAGGTCTTCAAGTGGGTTTCAGGAACTCCCACAAAGCTCAAAATTTCGAAGCTCGACGAAGCCACAGTGCAGTACGAGCGCTCACTACAGGCTGCACAGGGAGGTGGCGGTCCCTTCACCCAGCCCGTGCCCATCTTTAGCAATGTCGTGGGCGGAATCGGTCTCGTGGGTGGTCGAGGCCACCGCTGGATCCGCGAGTAGGTTTAGGCACACGAGCAATGAAAAAGCCGACCCTGTTTGGGTCGGCTTTTTTTATGAAGTAGCTACCGATGATTAGCCGAGCAAACTCTTCAGCCAGCCCATGAAGCCTTTGGGTGCGTCTCCTGCGGCAACGGCGTGTGAATGTGCTGCGGCCTTCTCTTCTTCGAGCTTTTTGAGCGTGCTAGGGCATACATAGGCGCTGGTCTCAAGGCCTGGCGTGTCCTTGATGGCTCCAAAGCCGCCGATTACGTCCACGAGATCGTGGATTCCGCGGCTCTTTAGGATTGAAGCGTAGATCATCGAACGGTAGCCGCCCGCACAGTGAATGTGCATCGTACTGCCGGTGGGGAGCTCGTTGAACTTCAGATTCAGGTCGTCAAGCGCAATGTTTTTGGCTTGCGGAAGGTTTTGGGCCGTCCATTCGCCTTCTTTGCGGGCGTCGACAATGTTGAGATCAGGCTTCGCGGCAAGGCGCTTAGAAAGTTCGGTTGCCGTGATTCGAGTGACTGTATCGGTCGCTAGTCCGGCTTGAGTCCACGTGGCGATTCCGCCCTCGAGGTAGCCCAGCACGCGGTCGTAGCCTACACGGGTCAAGCGGGTAATGACCTCATCTTCACGACCAGATTCGCACACGATCATCAGGGTCTGGTCGGTCGGAATCAGCGCGCCCACCCACGGAGCAAACTGGCCATCAATACCAATGTTGATGGATCCAGGGATATGACCTGCCGCGAAGTCGTCGGGCTTGCGTGTGTCGAGTACAAGTGCGTCCATTTCGCCCACCATGGCCTTGAAGGCGACGGGCTCAAACGCTTTAGATGCTTCGGCAAGCACTTCTTCGGCACCCGGAATGGCCTTTTTGTTCATGGCTACGTTCATCGGGAAGTAGGCGGGGGGCACGCCCAGTCCGTCGGTTACTTCTTTGATGAACTCTTCTCGGGTCATGTCGGCCCGAAGGGCGTAGTTGGTTTCGAGCTGCTCGGCGAGGGTTCCGACCGTCTCTTTGCTCATGTTCTTGCCGCAGGCCGAACCGGCTCCGTGGCCAGGGTAGACCGTGATGGACGGCGGAAGCGTCATGATCTTGGTGCGCAGTGAGTCAAACAGGATGCTCGCGAGATCCTCTTGGGTCATACTCGCGGCCTTTTGCGCTAGGTCAGGGCGGCCTACGTCACCCAAAAAGAGGGTGTCGCCCGAGAAGATGGCTACGTGCTCGCCCGCTTCGTTGCGCAGGACGTAGCAGGTAGATTCCATGGTATGGCCCGGGGTGTGTAGGACTTCGATGGTCACGTCGCCAACGTGTAAAACTTCACCGTCATTGGCAATGTGGGTCTCAAATTCAGGGTTGGCATTGGGTCCGTACACAATGGGCGCGCCGGTAGCCTTTGAAAGGGCTACGTGGCCCGACACGAAGTCTGCGTGAAAGTGTGTCTCGAGAATGTACTTGATCTGAACGCCTAGGGCTTCAGCGCGGTCTAGGTAGGGCTTGGTTTCGCGCAAGGGGTCAATGACCACTGCTTCGCCGTTCGACGAGATAAAGTAGGCTCCTTGAGCCAAGCATCCGGTGTAAATCTGTTCTACGTTCATTGTGGGTTTCAAGTTACGCCAAGGCTGGTCTTACGATAAAAATTCTTTCGTCAAAATAAAGAGTCCCATGATCAGCACGAACCAGCCAAAAGCCTTCTGAAGCGGGCCTGATGCGATTCGCTTCGATAGTATGGTGCCTACAATCATTCCGAGTATGGCAATTCCCGTGACGATTAGGAGCAAGGTCCAATCCGCATCCATGTGGCCGAGGTCGCCCGTGAATCCGATCAGTGATTTGAACGCAATGATGGTGAGCGAAGTGCCCACGGCCACCTTCATTTCGAGGCCAGTCACCAGCACGAGGGCAGGG
>CAIJMB010000113.1 GCA_903821715.1 uncultured Flavobacteriales bacterium | reverse complement strand
CACCTTTTGAGTGCGCGTCGGGCCAAAAGTCGTTGCTGACTTAAGGGGTGGTAATACCGCAAAATTACACAATTTGCGAAATCTGTGGGGCTCTGAAGTGTTTGATTTTCTCACCGGCAATGGAACCCCATGGCATATAAAAAAGAGACGCGCACCTTTGGAGTGCGCGTCGGCCTGAAGTCGTTGCTGACTTAAGGGGTGGTAATACCGCAAAATTACACAATTTGCCGAATTAGTGGATACATGGAGTGTTTGATTCCCAAACAAGCTAACGAGCAAACCTTGCCAACCTTGCCAAAAAGCTAACGAGCTAACCTCGCCAACCTCGCTACTGAGCCACCAACTCCAGCACCGCCTCAACCACATCTTCAGCACTGGGCTTTGAGAAGTAGTCGCCGTCGGATCCGTAGGCGGGTCGGTGGGCCTTGGCGGTGAGGGTGCGGGGTGCGGCATCGAGGTGCTGGTACCCGCCCTGCTCCTCGAGGATTTGCTGCATGAGGTAGGCTGCGGCTCCGCCCGGAACGTCTTCGTCGACCACCAGCAGGCGGTTGGTGCGCTTCAGTGAGGCGACGCAGGCTCCGTCCAGGTCAAACGGCAGAAGCGTTTGCACGTCGATGACTTCGATGGAGATTCCGAAGCGCTCGAGCTCAGTAGCTGCGTCGGTGACGATGCGCAGGGTGGATCCGTAGGACACGACGGTGGCGTCGGTTCCGGAACGAAGAATTTCAGGGCGACCCAATGGCACCGTGAAGCTGCCCAAGTTGGTGGGCAAGTGCTCTTTGAGGCGGTACCCGTTGAGGCATTCGATAACCACGGCGGGCTCGTCGGCCTGCAGCAGGGTGTTGTACATGCCGGCGGCCTGAACCATGTTGCGCGGGGTACAGAGGTACATTCCGCGAAGCGATCCGAGCAGGAGCTGCATGGGGGATCCGCTGTGCCACACGCCCTCGAGGCGGTGTCCGCGGGTACGCACGATGAGCGGAGCCTTTTGGCCACCCGCCGAACGCCAGCGCACGGTCGCACAGTCGTCTGAAAGAATCTGCACGGCGTAGAGCAGGTAGTCGAGGTACTGGATCTCGGCGATCGGACGCAGTCCGCGCATGGCCAATCCAATGCCCTGGCCGGCGATGGTGGCCTCGCGGATTCCGGTGTCGCTCACACGCACGGTTCCGAATTCGGCCTGCATGCCCTCAAGACCTTGGTTGACGTCGCCGATGTGGCCGACGTCTTCGCCAAAAATCATGGTTTCGGGGTAGCGCGTGAACAGCTCTTTGAAGTTGTCGCGAAGTACGACGCGTCCGTCAACCTGTGGGGCGTCGGGCGCAAACTCGGGGGCCACTACAGGCACGTTAAGGGCGGTGCCGCTGTGCAGCTGGCTGGCGTAGTCGTGGGCGGCTTGCTTGAGCTGGGTTTCGACCCAGAGCGGAGCCCCTAAGGCGTCAAGCCCATCTGCCTTGCGGCGCTGAACGGCCTTGCGCACGGCGGCCACTGAATCACGGCGGAGCGGAGCCTTGTCGGCCCGCAGCGGGGCAGCGAGGTCTTCGGCGCCCAATTCTTCGAGCCACGCCACCGCCTGGTCGCGGGTGCGCTTCAGCGGCTGCAGAAAATCCTCAAATGCGGCCTTCATGGCGTCGCGCACTTCGGCACGGGCGGCCTCTTCAAGGGCGTCGAGGTCTTTGGCCTTGGCGATCTTGTTGGACTCCAAAAAGAGGCGAAACTGACGAAGGCAGTCGTACTCCTGTTCCCACTCGAGGCGCTCTTTGGACTTGTAGCGCTCGTGCGAACCCGAGGTACTGTGCCCCTGGGGCTGGGTCATTTCGCGCACGTGCAGCAGTACGGGCACATGCTCTTCGCGGGCCACTTTTTCGGCTTGCTCAAAGGCGGCGACGAGCTCGGCATAGTTCCAGCCGCGGGCGACGATGATTTCGTAGCCCTTATCTTCTGCCTGGCCTTTGGTCGCAGCCTGGCGCTGAAATCCGGCAAGGATTTTTGAAATATTCTGCTTGGTGGTTTGGTGCTCGGCGTGCACTGAGATTCCGTACTCGTCGTCCCACACGAGGGCTACCATCGGAACCTGCAGCACCCCCGCCGCGTTGATGGTCTCCCAAAACAGGCCTTCAGACGACGAGGCATTGCCGATCGTGCCCCACGCGACCTCGGCCCCCTTGCGGCTGAATCCGTTGTCGACGCCTTGAGCGCGGTAGACTTTAGAGGCCTGGGCCAACCCGAGGAGGCGCGGCATTTGTCCACCCGTGGGCGAAATGTCAGCAGAGACGTTTTTGTGGTCTACAAGGCGCTTCCAGGTTCCGTCAGCGTTAATGGTGCGGGTGGCGAAGTGGCCGTTCATTTGGCGTCCGGCGCTGCTGGGCTCGCGCTCCACATCGGTGTCGGCGTAGAGCGAAGCAAAGAACTGCTGGGGCGTGAGGGCCCCAATCGCCAACATAAACGTTTGGTCCCGGTAGTACCCGCTTCTAAAGTCGCCGTCGCGAAAGACGCGAGCCCACGCAAGTTGGGCGAGCTCTTTGCCGTCGCCAAAAATGCCAAACTTGGCCTTGCCGGTGAGAACCTCTTTGCGGCCCAAAAGGGAGCACTCACGGCTCACGATTCCGAGGCGGTAGTCGCGAAGGAGTTCGGTAGAAAAATCAGAAGCGGGTTGGGGTTGCATACCACAAAAATAGCCCGACCTTTGGGCGGACTAAAACCGTTACCCCGAATTATTGCCATGAAATTTTTCATCGACACCGCAAACCTTGCCGAAATCAAAGAAGCCCACGACATGGGAATCCTTGATGGCGTTACGACGAACCCGTCTCTGATGGCCAAAGAAGGCATCTCAGGAACCGACAACATTCTCAAGCACTACAAGGCAATTTGCGACATCGTTGAAGGCGACGTGAGCGCTGAAGTCATCTCGACCGACTTCGCAGGAATGGTTCGCGAAGGTGAGCTTTTGGCCGAAATCGACCCGAAGATTGTGGTTAAGGTTCCGATGATTAAAGACGGCGTCAAGGCGATTCGCTACTTCAGCGACCGCGGAATCAAGACCAACTGTACCCTCGTGTTCAGCGCGGGCCAGGCTTTGTTGGCCGCTAAGGCCGGAGCTTCGTACGTGTCTCCCTTCATCGGACGCCTCGACGACATCTCAACCGACGGTTTGGGCTTGATTGAGACGATCCGTACCATTTACGACAACTACGGGTACGACACCGAGATCCTCGCTGCCAGCGTACGCCACCCGATGCACATCATTGAGTGCGCCACCATCGGAGCCGACGTCATGACCGGTCCATTGAGCGCCATCACGGCCCTCTTGAAGCACCCGCTGACCGACCTCGGCCTCGAGAAGTTCTTGGAGGACTACCGCAAGTCCAATTCCTGAGTGGCCCAGCGCGCGACCGCCTGACGGTCGGGCTTGCCACTTGACAGATACGGAATCACGTGCTCAAGCACGTGCTTGGGGCGCTGCCAATTGGGCAGCGCTTCCCATTTTAGGGCGATTTGGTTGGAGTCAAAGCCCGGGGCACCTACCCAGACCAGCATCTGGCCCCACTCCCGGCTCGGGATGCCCACCGCAACCCCTTCGCACCCACTGGCGGATTCGACCAGCTCGGGAAATATTTTTTTTCCGGCGCTTACGACCGCCCCGTCCAAGCGACCGAGCCACTCGAATTCACTGAATGATATGACGTTGGCCGCGTCGGTTGTAACCAATCCTCGAACTCCGCGCGCGGGATCGTCGACCACCAAAGCCTCGCCCTTTTGCGCAAAAAGAACGCCCGGCAAACCTTGGTATGTGCGGCCATGACCCAGCTTGCGCAGCGCAACATGGCTCAAGGTCTCGGTCATTCCGTAGCCGTGGTAGACCGGTCGGGGCCACTTCGACAGGGCCTCTTCGAGTTCGGGACGCACGTCTGCCCCACCCAAGAGCGTGCAGCGAAAGTCCTTTGGGTTGAATTTGGGATCGGCCGCCAAGGCTGCCGCTTGCTCCGGAACCAGAGCCACAAAGTCGTAGCGCAGCCCGGGACGGGTCGCGGGACGCCGTTCCACGGGCAGAATGTCGAGCTTCAGGCCCGCCACTAGGGCGCGCACGACCATCATGAATCCGCCCACCGTCTTTGCCGACAAAAGCAAGGGGCTCCGCTGGCCCTCGCTGAGGCCAAAAAAAGCAATGGTGGCGCGGGCACTGGCCTCGATGTGGCTGCGCTGCAGCAACATTTCCTTGGGCGCCCCGGTGCTCCCGCTGGTGTGCAGGGTATAGGTTTCGGAACCGGAATTCCACCACTCCACCACATCCTCAACTTCGCGGCGGCGCGCGGCACTGCAGGCGGCGCTGAATTCAAGTTCCGTCTGCGGCAACCGGGGCTTAGGGGGACGTCCTCGGCTCACAGCATCCAGAGTTCACCGCGGCGCACCTCAGTGCGAGGCGGAAGGTTGTTGGTGTAGAGTGATCCGGTTCCGAATCCTTGGTAGCCCTCAAGATCGGGCAAGGTCGACGCCCATTGCGCAATAGCGCTCAGCCCCACACTGCCCTCAAGAGCTGATGTAATCCAGTACTTGATGCCACGCGCACGGGCTCTTGAGATCCAATCTTCACTTGAATCTATACCACCCAAAAGACTCGGCTTCAGCACGATGTACTGTGGTTGAATTTCGTCGAGCAGGGCATTGCGATCGGCCGCAGCGTGCACCCCGATGAGGCTCTCGTCGAGGGCCACCGGCAGGGTTCCGCTCGAGGCAGCCGCCTTAAGGCCCGCACGATCTGATGGCGGACAGGGCTGCTCGATGCTGTGCAGGTTGAATTCGCGAAGGGCATCCATGCGCTCAAGGGCGAGGCCAACCGACCAGGCTCCGTTGGCGTCGACACGCAGCTCGAGGCTAGGATCCAGGTTGCGGTTGTGGCGCAGCACGTCGCATTCGGTTTCGAAATCCAGCGCGCCTACCTTCATT
>CAIJMB010000112.1 GCA_903821715.1 uncultured Flavobacteriales bacterium | reverse complement strand
GGACCGTGTCGAAGATGCGCTTGCTGCTACCCGCGCGGCCATCGAAGAGGGTATTGTTCCGGGCGGAGGCGTCGCACTCGTGCGTGCTACCGAGGCACTGGCCAATCTCGAAGGCATCAACTTCGACGAGACGACCGGGATCAAGATCATCGCACGTGCGATCGAAGAGCCCCTTCGCGTCATCGTAGGTAATGCCGGCCTTGAAGGTTCGGTAATCGTTGCCAAGGTGAAAGAAGGCAAGGGCGACTTCGGATTCAATGCGAAGTCCGAAGAGTACTGCTCGATGTACGAAGCCGGCATCATCGATCCCACCAAGGTGACGCGTGTGGCGCTTGAGAACGCAGCTTCGGTTGCTTCACTGCTCCTCACCACTGAGGCCACGATCGTGGAGCTTCCCAAGAAAGAGGCTGCGATGCCTCCGATGGGCGGCGGAATGGACGGTATGATGTAATCATCCGCTCCGTGTGAGTAAAGAGAGGCCGCCCTGGGGAAACTTGGGGCGGCTTTTTTTTTGGCAAGGTTGGCTCGTTGGCTCGTTGGCTCGTTGGCAAGGTTGGCTCGTCTGCTGCTTGGGACCTCGATCAATAAATTGGCAACCAGAAGCAAGTAACCAGCAACTAATTACAAGCCAGCGAGCTAGTCTCAGCTAACCTTGCTAGTCTCAGCTAATTGCCAAGTAGGCCAATGCCCCCAAGCTTGGCAGTGCAAGATTGTCAAGGCCGTTACCGAGTAGTGACTCACTGGCTGTCAGCCCGGCCACGGCGGCTATTAGTGACCACGAAAAGGGCATGCCGTGGGCGAGGCAGAGGATGATTCCGACGCCAAAAAAACTGAGGCTGCCGGCCACGGATTTGCCGAACCACAGTTTGGGCGAGGGAATTTGTCCGCCCAATTCGGCAACGAGGTCGAGTACGCCCATGGTGAGAAGGCCGAAGCGGTAGGCGTTGGTCGCGAGCTGCGGGCTCTCGGGCGCCCAAGGACTGAGGTAGAGGAGCCAAGCGGACAGGCCGATTCCGAGTGGAAAGACGACTTCGCCCCAGGTCTTACGCGGCACGTCGTGGATGCTGCTCAGCACTTTGAGGAGCTTGGAAGCGGTGAGTGCGACGGTAAAGACTCCGGCCAAGACGAGCATCCAGCTGGGGCTGAGGTAGGTGGGTAGCCACATGCTCACGATGGCGGAGCTGACGTGCATGAACTTTCGCGTGACCGTGGCAGGAATTCGGGTGCTGCGCTTGACGGCTTCAGCGATGCCAAAAAGGGTTCCGAAGATGCCGATAAAGGCCCAGAATGCGAGGGGTGGGGTCATGGTTGAATTGGGGTGTAGTAGTATGCGGCGTAGCTGCGAATAATGCGGATGTCGGGGTCAGGCATGCGGTTGACGCGGTTGTCGGCCTGCACGAGCGCGTACATGCAGCGCGGAGCCTGTCGGCGCTGGGCCAGCTGGTGAAGGGCGCCGGCGACGGCGTTTCCGAGTCCTTGGGCTTGGAATTCAGGCAGAAGTCCGATGGTTTTGAAAATGACGGTTCCGTCGTCGAGCGCAAACAGGTAGCTGAAGCCCACGCGGCGCTCGCCGAGTTGGACCCAGTGGAGGAGTGGGGTTCCGCCATGGGTGCTTGCGAGCGAGGCGCGCCAACGGTCGAATTGCTGTTCGGTTAGGGGTTGGTACCCAAAGTTTCCGCCAAAGACGGCGTCGATCATTCCGCGAAGTGCGTTCACGTGTTCGGAATCGCTAGGGTCCAGAGGCTTTAAGGCGAGTCCCTGTTCGGTCCATCGGTCAAGAAAGGGCTGCGAAACATGGATCACGCCGTCGAAGTCGGTGCGCTCCGCGGAACGGTAGGTGATGGTCTTCGCGGGATTTTGGTCAACCAAGAGCTTGGCGTACTCGGGCCGGCTGCGCCACTCACCCGGGAAGTAGGGCGCGCCCGAATCCTCGGTAACTACACGGTAGGGTAAAAAGGTCGAGCCGAGCATGGGACCTACCCACGCGCCGGGGTACTGGGTGCGGAGCGCCGCCCATTCCGCGGCAAAGACGTTGGGGTCGGGGTTTGGTTCGGTTTCAAAGTACCCAAAGGCCCATGTGCTGGGCCCGGCCGACGGGAACGCGTAGATTCCCGCAACAAAGGTCTGTCCGTTGTACCACTGGGGTTGGGGTTGCTCGGTGAAAAAGGTCCAAGCGTGGCGGAGCACGGTTTCACTCGGGTCGTAGTCGGCGAAGGACGCGTAGTGCGCGCGCCTCAAGTCGAGAAGGCGGGTCGGCGGAGCGGTGTTAAGCATGCGTGGAAGGGTAAAGGGTTCCAGAGGTGGCGTCAAGGACAATGCGGTCGCCCGTGCG
>CAIJMB010000111.1 GCA_903821715.1 uncultured Flavobacteriales bacterium | reverse complement strand
CGCGAGCGCGAGAAAACGAAAGCGACGAGTACCAAGACTTGGGTATTCACTGCCAAAAACGTTCGGGACTTTGCCTTTGCTTCGAGCCGCAAGTTCATTTGGGATGCGATGGCCGTCAAGGTTGGAACGCGTACGACTCTTGCTGAATCATTTTACCCGAAAGAAGGCAATCCATTGTGGGAGCAATATTCGACCCGAGCGGTCGCCCAAACAATCGAGACCTACTCAAAGTACACGGTGGATTATCCCTACGAACGAGCGATTTCGGTGCACACTGAAGACATTGGAATGGAGTACCCCATGATCTGCTTCAACGGAGGCCGACCTGATCCGGACGGAACCTATTCCGAGGCTACCAAGCACGGAATGATTAGCGTGATCATTCACGAAGTTGGGCACAACTTCTTTCCCATGATCATTAACAGTGACGAACGTCAGTGGACCTGGATGGATGAGGGTTTAAACACGTTTGTTCAGTACCTAGCAGAACAAGAGTGGGATGTTAACTACCCTTCGCGCCGTGGGCCCGCCTACAAAATCGTCGAATACATGCGTTCACCGGCACTGAATCAAGTTCCGATAATGACCAATTCTGAAAGCGTGATTCAGTTCGGAAACAACGCCTACGGCAAGCCAGCTACCGCACTGAATATTTTGCGCGAGACGGTGATGGGCCGTGAACTGTTCGATCATGCCTTTAAGACCTACTGTACTCGCTGGGCATTTAAGCATCCATCGCCCGCAGATTTTTTCAGAAGCATGGAAGACGCGAGTGGGGTTGATTTGGATTGGTTTTGGCGCGGATGGTTCTACACTACCGAGGCCGTAGATCAGGATCTCAGCAAGGTCAGAATCGCCTCGGTTCCGACCCTTGACCCCACCGAACTCGAAGCACAGCGAAAAGCAGAAGCGACCGAAGACTACCAAAATTTCATTGGTAACCAGCGCAATGCAACCAGCAACCGTCCCACCAAGGTTGACAAGGACCCCGCCTACCGCGATTTCTACGTAACAGAATACAACCGTCACGCCGTGAGTAAGGCTGACGCAAAACGCTTAACGAGTTTAAAGCCCGGCCCCAAGGGTTACCTCCATGAAGTAACCGTCCACAACGTGGGAGGACTAATTATGCCTGTAATTGTTCGCTACACATTTGCTGACGGAACTTCTCACGTAGAACGCTGGCCAGCAGAAATCTGGATTCAATCTGAAGATGAGATTACCAAAACGGTATTCTTGCCGAAGAAAGCTGTCGCTATTGACCTTGATCCATACCGCGAACTTGCAGACATTGACCTGTACAATAACTCTTGGGGCGGCGATGCAGATGTACACCTCGAGGCACTTCCCAAGCCAACCGGTGCTGACCGCTGGCGGAGCAATCCGATGCGGGACGCACGCAACTAGGTCCTAATTTTGGGGCATGAAGTATGCACTGATTGCCGCGGCCGCATTGCTGGCCGCTTGTTCCGCTCCTGAATCTTCAGAACCCACGGAGAGCGCTGCACCCGTGCACGGGACTTATCTGAAGGATTCGTACGCGGAGGTTCCGCTGGACCAGTACTTGCGCATCAAAGACGCGCTAGTGTCTTCGGACCCCGCTGAAGCCCAAGCCGCCGCCAAGCACTTGGATTCGCTCTGGACCAGCAATAGCCCGGGTGACCAACTTCTGTCGTCGGTGCGCCAAATTGCTTCGACCTCAGACCTCGCGGCGCAGCGCGAAGCCTTTTATAGCCTTACCCAAGCCTACCTAGTCTCACTTGAATCCAAGCCTGGCGAAGACACCCTCTACCTACAGTTCTGCCCTATGGCCTTTGATTACGAGGGTGCAACGTGGATCAGTCGTGAAAAGGTGGTCATGAATCCCTACTTCGGAGACGAAATGCTCAACTGCGGCGTGGTGCGCAAACCCATCGTGGGTGGCTCAAATTAAGGATTAAGTTTTCCACAGCCCGCGGGCAGGTCATCAGGCCGTGCTACCTTCGCCACCGTGGGAAAAATCATTGCCGTAGCAAACCAAAAAGGTGGGGTCGGAAAGACCACCACTGCTGTCAACCTTGCCAGTGCACTTGGAGTACTTGAGCAGCGCGTGCTGCTTATTGACGCCGACCCACAAGCTAATGCCACCTCTGCGCTGGGATACGACCCGTCCGAACCCAAGACCGGTACCTACCATGTACTGGAGCACACTGCCACCCCAGCCGAGGCAATTATGGATGGCCGGAACCCCAACCTCATGCTCATGCCCGCCCACCTCGACTTGGTGGCTGCAGAACTCGAATTGGTAGACAAGCCCCGACGAGAGTATATGCTCCAAGCGGCCCTTTCAGAGGTCAAAGAGGACTATGACTACGTCATTATTGACTGTGCTCCGTCGCTAGGTTTGGTAACACTCAACGCACTCACTGCTGCGGACTCGGTCATCATTCCCATCCAGTGTGAGTACTTTGCTCTCGAGGGCCTCGGTAAGCTTTTGAATACGGTGCGCTCGGTACAAAACTTGCAAAATCCGGAACTTCAGATCGAAGGAATGCTTTTGACCATGTACGATTCGCGCCTGCGCCTTAGCAACCAAGTCGTCGACGAAGTTCGCCAGCACTTTCAGCAGCTCGTGTTTGACACGGTGATTTCGCGCAATGTGCGCCTGAGCGAGGCTCCCTCGTTCGGCGAGCCCATTATGGTCTACGACGCCGCATCGACCGGTGCAGAGAACTACCTCAACCTAGCGCGCGAACTTTTGGCACGAAATGCGCAGGTAGGCGCTTAACTCCCCTTATTCCATAAGTTTGCCCATATGCTCCTGCCCACACGCTTCACGACTGCACTTGCCCTTTTCTTCGGAACCGCAACCTTAGCTTTTGCTCAACCCGTCCTCGCAGACGGGGTCGTGGCCATAGTGGGCAACGAGATCATCTTGCAGTCCGACGTGAGCATCATGAAAGAAACCCTCAAGCGCGAGGGCCAAGACCGCAGCGAATGCGAAGTTCTCAACGAGCTCATTCTCGAAAAACTCTTAGTGCACCACGCAGCGATTGACTCGGTGGTCGTGGACGACGCTGAAATCGACGACAATATTTCGCGCCGCCTCGAGCAGCTCATCGCCCAGATCGGTAGCGAACGCCGCTTAACCGAGTACTACAAAAAGTCGGTCATCGAAATCAAAGAAGAAATGCGTCCGCTCATGCGCAACCAGCTGACGGCCCAACGCATGCAATCGACCATCACCGAAAACGTGAAGGTTACTCCGGTAGAAGTAGAGAATGTAATCAAAGGCTTACCCCTCGACTCGCTTCCGTTGATTGGAACCGAAGTCGAACTTGCCCAAATCATTATCAACCCTAAAGTCAGTGCAAAATCTGAACAGGAAGCAATTGAGCGCCTAGATCAGCTCCGCACCCGCATT
>CAIJMB010000110.1 GCA_903821715.1 uncultured Flavobacteriales bacterium | reverse complement strand
CTCAAGATCCTGAGCGCGTGGATTCTCGCGTTGCTTTGCGGCCACTGTGGCGCCACGTAGCGCCTCGTGCGCGCAGACCTCAGCCAATAGCTTCGTATAGCGCTCGGGCTTGTCCTTTAGGCGCTCATAGGGTAACTCCGCAACACGGTCACGACCAAAGCGCTGGCGGTAGCCTTCCACGAGTCCAACGACATTTGTGTAGGATCCAGGCCATGAAGGGGTCTTCCACTGCGTCCGTGGGGGCTGCGCCATGCTTCGACCCGTAAATCCCTCCTGAATCATTTGGGCATAGATGCTTTCCTCCCATCCTTCGGAACGGGTTCCGACGAGAATCCGCGCCCCAGGAACCGCCTCAGCCAACCGATCGGCAATGTCCCAACGGTCGTAGGCACCTGAAATGGGGTGCCCACCCAAGCGTTCTGCACTTAGCACGGGGAGCGAAGATCCGTCCCACCGGCGCTCGAGCTCAGCTCGAACCGCGAGCGGATCAAACTTCACCCCCTGCACCAAGGACTCAAGCACGCTGTCGTTCCATGGCTGGGCCGAGTCCACAAGATGCTGGACGCCAAACGCCGGTACAAAGGCATGGCGCTGGAGCCACGTGGTACCGGTTTTGTGCAAGCCGATGTGGACAATGAGTCGGTCTAGCATAATCGCTTGAGGGTTTCGGTGCATTGCGTCACAGTCTCGCGTACAATTTCTGCAGCAGGTCGGAGCGTGGTGATGCGCGATGCCACCTGGCCAATTTCGAGCTCACCCTGGACGAGGTCACCTTCATACATGCCCTTTTTGGCACGCCCTCTGCCGAGTAGTTCGCGAAGTTCATCGGTCGACGCTCCTCTGGCATAGGCCTCGGCGACGCGCTCGTAAAACGGATTTTTGATCAAGCGCACCGGAGCCAGTTCTTTGAGCGTAAGCTGCGTTGCTCCTTCGCCGGCAGCGAGGACCTCACTTTTGAACGCGGCGTGGGCACTCGCCTCAGGCGTGGCCACAAAGCGCGAACCCATCTGAACCCCCTCGGCTCCGAGGGCGAGGGCTGCGGCCATGGAACGGCCGTCTGCGATTCCGCCTGCAGCCACCACGGGAATGCGCACGGCGTCCACCACCTGCGGAACCAGCACCATGGTGGTCGTTTCTTCGCGACCGTTGTGGCCTCCGGCCTCAAAACCCTCGGCAACGACGGCATCGACTCCGGCTGCTTCAGCCTTGGCGGCAAACACCGACGACGAAACTACATGCAGGACCGTCCGTCCGCGCTCCTTGAGCCAGGCGGTGTGCAGTTTAGGGTTTCCGGCCGAGGTAATGACCACCGGAACATCAAAATCAATGCAGGACTGCAGGTGCTCGGCAATGTTCGGATAGAGCATTGGGATGTTGACCGCAAACGGGTTGTCGGTGGCCGCTTTGAGCAGGCGAAGCTGCTCGCGAAGCTCGTCGGGGTACATGCTGCCAGAGCCCAAGGTGCCGAGCCCTCCGGCGTTCGAAACGGCCGCAGCCAGCTCCCAGCCCGCACACCAAATCATGCCCCCTTGAATGATGGGGACTTCGATGCCGAGCAGTTGGGTCAACCGCGTCTTCATCAGTGGCGGGCCGCTACCGGTACGACTTGGCTGGAGCTGCGCACGTAGCCCCAGAATGAACGACCGCGCAAGGGCACTTCAGACTGATCGGGAGCCACTTCGATGCGCTCGAGCACGCGTCCGTCCACCGAAAAGAACTCGAGGACGTCTGCGGTTCCGGTAGCAGTGCGGCGCAAAAGCCACCCGTTGGCTGACGAATGAAGTGTCCACGGTTTCAACTCGTTCAACGATTGGACGCCAAGACCCCCAAGCACGATGGCAAAGTTGGGGATTCCGTAACCAACCAAAGAATCTGGTGCCAAGGCCTGGTGGGCCGACATGCGGACACGGTGAATCAGGTCTTGGGCACTGTATCCGTTCGGGAGCATTTTGGCT
Organism: uncultured Flavobacteriales bacterium; assembly: GCA_903821715.1. Classification (GTDB taxonomy): domain Bacteria; phylum Bacteroidota; class Bacteroidia; order Flavobacteriales; family Schleiferiaceae; genus TMED14. The sequence continues at coordinate 1,116 of CAIJMB010000110.1, read as the reverse complement.
GCCTGAACCAAGCTGGCCATAGCCCCTGCCATAATGGGGGATGAAAAACTCGTACCTGAGGAGGTGGCTACCTGCCCGTTGGAATTCATGACGGCTGCACCGAGACCGCGCGCTGACACGTCGGGCTTGATTCGGCCGTCAGCAGAAGGCCCTTGGCTGCTAAAGGCAGCGCGCATACCGAATACATCTACCGCTCCGACGGCGAGAATGGAATCCGCATCGGCAGGAGCCGAAATATACTTCCAACTGGAGCTGCCTTCGTTTCCGGCTGAAATGCACAAGATCATTCCGGTGCGGGCGGCGGCGACAGCGGCTTGTGAAATGGGCGTAGTGCGGCCGTCCATGTCGGCGTAGCTGTGGTCACCTGTTCCATTGTCAAACGTGGTGTAACCCAGCGAGGTGTTGATCACATCGACCCCAAGGGAATCGGCGCGTTCCGCGGCCATGACCCAATTGTATTCTTCGGCAATGGTTTCTGAAATTTGGTTTTCAGTTTTAAACAGGTAAAACGAGGCCTGCGGAGCCGTGCCCACAAAGTTTCCGTCGAGATCCGCACAAATCGTGCTCCACACACTCATGCCGTGGCTGCCCACGTGAAAGACGTTGGTGTCACCATCGACGTAGTCGAGGGTTCCGAGCACACGACCCTGTTGCCAAGCGCCTGTGAAGGCGGAATAGGTATCAGCGCCGCTAAAGCCACCGTCCATGAGGGCCACCTTCACTCCGGCCCCATTGAATCCCGCATCATGCAACGCGTCCACTCGGATTTGCAGAACCTGATCGATGGAGGCCCCGTAATTGTACGATGTGGTGCCCTCTTCGGCACTAGCATCCCGCACGGAACCAGAAGCTAGTAACGAGCTGCTCGTAGCCGGCTTGCTACTCGTGAGCGACCGCTTCATCAATGCCACTGGCTGGGTTGCACGCACGCAATCCAAGGCTTGAATAGCGGCGAGCTGGGTCGCGTCGGCCTGGACCACCACTGCGCGGAGCCACCGACTGCGCCCGATCACGGGAGCCACGGAGTGCACTTGGGTGATCACCTCGGGTTGAAGTGCAAAGTCCGTGGGACGCAGCGCAATGCTCTGGGCCGTGCGGCGCGCGAGGGCGTCCGGG
>CAIJMB010000109.1 GCA_903821715.1 uncultured Flavobacteriales bacterium | reverse complement strand
GAACGAGCCCTGAAGCGGATTCTCGTTCTTCGCGAGCCCCAGCTCTTTGTTGATAATCAACTGGATGGCCATCGCTCGGCGCACACTTTCTTCGGTCGGAGTCGTAATAGCCTCGTCGTAGGCGTTGGTGTGCAGCGAATTGCAGTTGTCGTAAATCGCGTACAGCGCCTGAAGTGTAGTGCGGATGTCGTTGAAGTCAATCTCTTGCGCGTGCAGCGAACGACCCGACGTCTGAATGTGGTACTTCAGCATTTGGGCACGCGGATCGGCTCCGTACTTGTTCTTCAGCGCCTTGGCCCAGATGCGGCGGGCTACGCGCCCGATGACGGCGTATTCCGGATCAATTCCGTTGCTAAAGAAAAAGCTCAAATTTGGCCCGAACGCGTTGATATCCATACCCCGACTGAGGTAGTACTCCACGTAGGTGAATCCGTTGGCCAGCGTGAAGGCCAGCTGCGAAATCGGATTGGCCCCGGCCTCGGCGATGTGGTATCCGCTGATCGAAACCGAGTAAAAATTCCGCACACTGCGCTCAATGAAGTAGGACTGCACGTCGCCCATAAGGCGAAGCGCAAACTCGGTACTAAAAATGCACGTGTTCTGGGCCTGATCCTCTTTGAGGATGTCGGCCTGAACGGTTCCGCGCACTTGATTCAAGGCCTCAGCCTTGATCCGCGCGTAGACTTCGGCGGGAAGCACTTCGTCGCCCGTGGTTCCGAGCAGCATCAATCCCAGGCCATCGTTGCCCTCCGGCAGGGTGCCGTGGTAGCGCGGACGCTCCAAGCCCTTGGCCTCGTACTTGGCGTGCAGCACCTTTTCGACCGCGGAATCTAGCCCCTCAGCCTTGATGTACTTCTCGCACTGCTGGTCGATTGCGGCATTCAAAAAGAACGCAAGCACCATCGGAGCCGGACCGTTGATCGTCATCGACACCGACGTGGCAGGATCGCAGAGGTCAAATCCGCTGTACAATCGCTTGGCGTCGTCGAGGCAGCTCACCGAAACTCCAGCGTTTCCAATTTTGCCGTAGATGTCGGGGCGCCGACCGGGATCGCGTCCGTACAAGGTCACCGAATCAAAAGCTGTCGAGAGGCGCTTCGCCGGCATGCCGAGCGACACGTAGTGAAAGCGCTTGTTGGTACGCTCTGGCCCGCCCTCACCGGCAAACATTCGCGTGGGGTCCTCGCCCTGGCGCTTAAATGGATACAGGCCCGAGGTGTACGGAAACTGACCCGGAACGTTTTCCTGAAGCTGCCAGCGCAAAATGTCGCCCCAGCTTCGGTACGATGGGGTCACCACCTTAGGAATGTCCTGGTTTGAAAGCGACTTCGTATGGGTGGGCACCTTAATGTCTTTGCCGCGCACTTGGTAGACGTACTCGCTGTCCTTGTAGCGCTGGCGCAATGCACCCCAGCCTTCGATCAACGCCCAGTTGTGCGGATCCAAGTCGCGCTTGCGCAACTCGTACGCCTCTTGAATTCCCTTGGCCAAGCGGTCGCGGTCGTCGAGCTTCGACGCGCGCATCTCTCCTTCGGCCTTGTGCAGGCTGTAGAGTGCATCCGCCACCTCGGCTTGGTGTTCCGCCCACGCGTTGTAGGTGCGAATCCCTTCTGAAATCTCGCTCAGGTAGCGGGTTCGGTGGGGCGGAATCACGAACAACTTCTCGCCCGGCTCCTTGACCACTTCTGGGGCTAATTGCCACTGGTCGTTTGCAGTTTTGGCCCTGAGCGCATCTACGATGGCCGCAAACAGGCGGTTGGTGCCCGGATCGTTGAACTGACTTGCCATAGTCCCAAACACGGGCATTTCGTCGATGGGGTCGTCCCAACGCTGGTGGTTGCGCTGGTACTGCTTCTTCACGTCGCGCAGGGCGTCCAGCGCACCGCGCTTGTCAAATTTGTTGAGCGCAATCAAATCCGCAAAGTCGAGCATGTCAATCTTCTCGAGCTGCGTCGCCGCACCGTACTCTGGAGTCATGACGTACAGCGACACATCGCTGTGGTCGAGGATTTCGGTGTCAGACTGGCCGATTCCGCTCGTCTCAAGCACGATGAGGTCGTACTGAGCGGCCTTGAGGATGCTGAGCGCATCACTCACGTGCTTGCTCAGTGCCAAATTGCTTTGACGCGTTGCGAGCGAACGCATGTACACATTGGGGTGGTTGATCGCGTTCATGCGAATCCGGTCGCCCAAAAGGGCTCCGCCGGTTTTGCGCTTCGAAGGATCCACGCTTACAAGGCCCACCTTGAGGTCGGGGAAGTGCCGCAGCACACGGCGAACGAGCTCGTCGACCATTGAACTTTTTCCGGAACCACCCGTACCCGTAATTCCCAGCACCGGTGCGTGGCTCTTGGACGCGAGTTGCTCCACCTCGGCGCGCAGGGTTTCGTAGACCTCGGGGGCGTTCTCAGCCGCCGAAATCATGCGCGCAATAGAGCGCGGACGTTGAATTTTTACACCGTTGAGGGCATCGCCGACTTCGCTTCCGATGGCGAAATCCGACTTCTGTAAGAGGTCGTTGATCATGCCTTGGAGGCCCATCGAACGTCCGTCGTCCGGGTGATAGATGCGCGCGACGCCGTAGGCCTGAAGTTCTTCGATTTCGGTCGGAAGAATGGTTCCGCCGCCGCCACCAAAGATGCGAATGTGGCCCGCCCCGCGTTCTTGGAGCAGGTCGTACATGAACTTGAAGTACTCCATGTGGCCACCCTGGTAGGACGTCATCGCGATGGCGTTGGCATCCTCTTGGATGGCGGTTTCGACGACCTCTTCCGCACTGCGGTCGTGGCCTAAGTGAATGACTTCAGCGCCCGAAGACTGAAGAATGCGTCGCATGATGTTGATGCTCGCATCGTGGCCGTCAAAAAGTGAGGCTGCAGTTACGATGCGAATCGGATGCTGGGGCTTGTAGGGTTGTGCGTCCACCATAGGTAGCAAAGATACCTCCCAAGTGGGCTCAGCTAGCCGCGGATTGCCGCTTCGAGCTGTCCTGGAAACTCCCGCCAGTCTCGAAATTCAAGTTCCGGGGTCGCCTCTGCATCAGGCGGTAGGGCGTCATCGGCGCGGAACCAGGCAGTCCGCATTCCAACAGCCTGGCCACCAAGGACATCCCGAAGGACCGAGTCACCAATCATCCACGATTCACCCGCTTGTGCCCCGGTGGAGCGAAGCGCATAGTGAAAGATTTCGGGGTCAGGCTTGTACGACCTGGCCACATCTGACGTCACAAGTTCTTCGATGAAATCTGACAATCCTAAAGCGGCAATTTTTCGACGTTGAGGTTCCCGAACTCCGTTGGTCACTACATGGAGTTGGTGACCTGCCTCGCGCAGCGCCTTAAAGGCTTCAGAAACCCCGTTGTAGCCCTCACCCATGTCAGGCAATTGCATTTTGAGTAGCTGTTCGCACTCGGCGCCGAGTACTTCAAATTCTTTGCTCCGGTCAACCGGAAGGCCCATGTGTCTGAATAGCAACGGAAAGCGTCGGGCACGCACATAATCCACACTCAAATTGTGCAGCTGAATATGGTCCCAGAGGCGGTCATTGATTTCAAGGTAGCTTTTGGCCCAGGCGTCTGAAGATCCCCATTCTGACCAATTCCGCGCACCGTGCAGCGCCTCAAAAAACCTAAAATGGTTCCGCTCGTGGTGCCAAAGAGTGCGGTCAAGATCAAAAAACAGGTGTGCCATGACTCAAAGGTCGGGATGGATGTTGGGCGAATCCACAAAAAGTTAACGACTAATTCACCGGCGACCGCATGCTTTTTTTTACTTTTGACCCTCAACTCACTACAATGACTGCTCGTACCATCCTCATTCTGCGTGTCGTGCTCGGCGCCGTGGCTCTGTTAATCGGATTCCGTGTTTACCGAATCATCATGGAACCAATTGAATTTCAAAG
>CAIJMB010000108.1 GCA_903821715.1 uncultured Flavobacteriales bacterium | reverse complement strand
GGGTCATGCACGTCGGCGTAGTCCGCCCTCACGTCCAAGTGGACGAGCTCGTTCAGGCGAGCCAGGGCCATTTCGATCATGCGGTACTGGCCAGACTGAAAGCCGCTTGCCGGAATCAGCGCCATGCGGAAGCGCAAAAACTGCTCTCGATTCATACCGTCAGTCATTACCGCGAATGAATTCTCGAGGGCACCGAAGTAGCGGGTACAGCGGCGTACGTGCTCCGTCAAGGCCTCAGTGTGGGCGGGCGTCCAGTCGGCGGTTCCGGGCATAGGGGCCGCCACCGCGGCATCGAGTTCGTGCAGCACCAGCTTGAAGTACAACTCCGTGATTTGGTGGTACATGATAAAAATCGGCTCGTCGTGGTGCGGAGTCCGTGGCTGCTGAAGGCTCAGCAAGCTGTCGAGCCGAATGTAGTCCCAGTAGGTGATGTAGTCCGCCTCGAGCAGTCCGTCGAGAAAGTCAATCAGTGACTGGCCAGAAGCAGCGTACTTGGTGCGCAGCGCCTCGAGGCGGTCGAGCAATTCAGAATCAAGGGTGGTCATGCCGCAAAGCTATTAGCTAACGGCCAATGGCTGGGCCTTTGAAATCGTAAACGAAAACGCAGTCCCTACCCCTTGTGTTGATGTGACTTTGATGGCGTGCCCGTGGGCCTCGACAATGTGCTTTACGATGGCGAGTCCAAGGCCGGTTCCGCCAATTTTTTTGGTGCGCGTTCGGCTGCGGTCCCCGCGGTAAAAGCGTTCGAATACCCGGCCGAGATCTTCTTTAGAGATTCCGAGGCCATTGTCTTCAATGATGACGTTGTAGGTCTTGTCGCCGGAATCTTCGATCGCAACCCGCACAAATCCGCCCGACTCGTCGCGTGAGTACTTGATCGCATTCGAAATCAGATTGAGTACCACCTGGTCCATTCGCTCGGGATCAGCATACACGGCGCAATCCGATTCCGGATCAAAGTCGCGCACAACCGTCAGTTCCTGCTGGGCGATGCGGTCTGACATCTGTTCCAGCGCATCCTCAATCTGCTCGGTGAGGCTGTAGGCTTCTTTCTGAAGCACGAGCTGATTGGACTCCAACCGCGCGAGGACATCCATGTCTTGAACGAGGCGAATCATGCGCTCCACGTTCCGCGAAGCTTTTTTAAGGTAGTCCTTGCGGACTTTTTGGTCCTTGACGCCATCTAACAATGTGAGGACATAACCTTGAATGTTGAAAATGGGCGTGCGAAGTTCGTGCGAGAGGTTGGCAATGAACTCACGGCGCACGTCATCGCGAAGTTGAAGGCTATTGAGTTCACTTGATTTTTTTTGTGCCCAAGACGCCACCTCCATCTCGACTTTGCCGACCTCTTCGGCGTCGGCCATGAGTGAGGTCTGGTAGCGGTCCGGGTTCGAAATAACCTTGTAAATTTTCAACAATCGCGAATAAAGAAAGCGCCGGATCAAGTATTCGGTAAGAAATGCCGTCGAACTCGCCACGAACATGCTGAGCAAGGTGATTTCGAGGTACGGAATCTCATGGAGCGGTAACGGAAGGGCCCCATTGTTCGTTGTAACCAGTTCGAACATAGCGAACATGACAAACCAAACTACGGGCCCTAAGAGGACCGCAATAAAAAAAGCGATGCGTTCTGGACGGTCGAGCACGCCCCGAAGTTACTCCTCGAATTTGTAGCCGACGCCTTTGATCGTCTTAATTCGATCGTCCCCGATTTTTTCGCGGATTTTACGGATGTGCACGTCGATGGTGCGTCCGCCGACTACGACTTCAGAACCCCATACACGGTCCATAATTGAATCACGTGAGAATACTTTACCCGGCTTGCTTGCAAGTAGGTGAAGCAATTCAAACTCTTTACGCGGCATGTCGACCACTGACCCATCGCGGAATACTTGGTACTTCTCCAGGTTGATCAGTAGATCGCCGCGCTCAATGTTGCCTACGGGCTCAGACTCTTTGACGTTGCGGCGAAGTAGTGCTTTGACTCGGCTCACCAGCACTTTCGGACGGATAGGTTTGGTAATGTAGTCGTCGGCTCCGGCATCAAAACCAGCAACTTGGCTGTAGTCCTCGCCGCGCGCACTCAAGAATGCAATCAATGTCGACGCGATTTCGGGATTGCTACGAATGGCCTCGCAGGCCTCGATTCCGTCCATGCCAGGCATCATTACATCCAGCAAGACGAGGTCGGGACGATGCTTTTTTACAGCATCAACCCCTTCGGCGCCGTCCTTGGCCGTCACCACATTGTAGCCCTCTTTAGCGAGGTTAAATGTCACGAATTCCCGAATGTCCGGGTCGTCGTCGACGAGAAGAATAGTCGGTTTCTTGGCCATACCCGTGTTGAATTGCGTCAAAAGTACGTGAAGCGGCAAAGCGCTTTACCCGCTTAACAAACATTTACCACCAAATTAACTATTTAACAACATGCCACAGCCCCTTATTGGGGCCTAACTTTGGAGCTGTGCAAAGGTTTTGGTCAGCTTTATTTTTGTTATTGATTTCCAGTGGATTAGCTGGGCAAAACCCCGTGAACTTACGGGTAATGACCTACAACCTCACCTACTTTAGGGCATTTACCTCTTTTTGCACGTCATCCAACAACCCTCCGGGGGCAAAAGAAGGTTGGTTGAGCACCGTGGTCGCACACACCCAACCCGACATTCTTGTGTGCAACGAAGTCGACGGCAGCAACGCCACTGCCCACGGGCGCATTCTCAACTTTAGCCTGAATACCAACGGAGCCTCACGCTGGGCCGCAACAGACCTTTACACTAACGGCAGCTCGCTGATCAACGCCGTCTACTACGACCAGAATAAACTCGGTCTAAAGTCGCAGTCCATAATCAGCAACGACCTACAAAACAACACGTTGGTACGCGGAATCGACGTCATTCGGTTCTACTACAAGGATTCCCTCCTCGCGTGGAACCCCGACACCCTGTTTTTTACCGTTTTTGCAGCCCACCTCAAAGCAGGTAACACTGCGAGCGACCTGACCGAGCGCCAAAAGGCGTGCGAGGCCCTTATGAACTACCTCGCGTCCAACCCTCGCGACGACGTCTACCTCTTGGCGGGAGACCTCAACATGACCAAAAGCCAAGAAGCTGGATTTCAGCAACTTTTGAACTACAGCAACGCAGGGATCCGATTTAACGACCCTGAAAACGTTTTGGGCAACTGGAATAACAATGGGACTTTTGCCGCCTGGCATACCCAATCCACTCGGGACGGCTTGACCAACGACGGATGCTTTTCAGGTGGTGGTCTCGACGACCGATACGACCACATCTTGGTCAACAGCACCCCGTTGACCTCGGCATCCCGCATGCGCTACCTGTCTGGCAGCCTGCGCCCCATAGGTAACGATGGGCTGCACTTCAATTCCTCGATCACGAGCGGAACCAATAATTCCGTGCCCGCCACGGTGCTCACTGCGCTTTACGAGCTTTCAGACCACCTCCCCGTGGTTGCCGACTTTGAACTTGACCGACTGGGTATTGGGCTTCCCGAATTCCGTGACCATATCCAGCGATCCACTGACCTTGATGGGCACACAGTTCTTCAACGAATCGAATCCAACGAAGATTGGACCGTCGAAGTGTTCGATCCTGCAGGGCGGATTATCGTTCGAAGCAGCTGGCCTGCGGGCGAGCTTCGCTGGCGTTCAGACGCATTATTCCGAGGTTGGGTCACACTGCGCATTACCGACGCGTCCGGAAGGACTAAATTTGCCGCCCCTCAATGAAGCGCATTCTCGTTGTCCTTGCATTTGCTGTACCCTTTGGGGTAAGTTGGGCGCAGTCGTTTCAGGAGAAAAGTACCACCGCAGGGCAGGCGCGACTCACGGTGACGAACGTCGGAACCTTTGGCAATGCCTTTCGCGGCTACCGCGACGGAACGGGTATTCCCTCTTGTGAGTTCCCCGCGGGTTCAGGCACCGAACACCTTTTTGAATCCGGAATTTGGATTGGTGGAATCGATCAAGGTGGCGGAATTCGCGTGAGCACATCGGCCTACGACGCGCCCCAAGGCTACGCCCCTGGCCGCGGTGGTTTTGAATTCACCCCCGCGAGTGGATTAAGTGAAACCTCTTCGCTCAAAGACCATCCGAACTACCGCGTGAATGCGGTTTCGCACCAAGACTTCAGTGCGACCTGTGTGGACACCAATATTTTAATTCCAGGAACCACGATTCCGATCAGCAACCACCTGATCCCCATGGGCATTGCGATGACCATTAACTCCTACAACTGGAACTACCGGTTTAGTGACTTCTTTGTGGTAGTGGATGTGACACTTAAAAATGTCGGAATCGAAACCTATGACGACGTCTACGCTGCTCTCTGGGCAAACCCGGTAGTGCGCAACATTAACCGGACCCCAGCTGGTGCTGGTGGCTCCGTTTTTTACCAACAAGCTGGCAAGGGATACGTCGACAGCCTTCAAATGGCCTACACCTTTGATGCCACTGGCGATCCGGGGTGGACTGATTCCTACATCGGTCAAAAATTCTTGGGCGCAGAAGACAAATTTGGCTTTCACCACCCCTTGGTCGACGGTCTCAACGACCACTTCAACGCGTGGGTGTTTAACAATTCCGGACAGTCGCTTTACTTTTTCCCAACCACGGACGACCAGCGCTACATCAAAATGTCGCAAGGCCTGAATCAGGACCCCTGCTGGTCAAATCCGAGCGGAGCCGCCTGCGCGGCAGGAACCGGTGCCAACATTCAGGCACAGTTGAATGCCTCAGGTAACCGCTCAGACCTCGTGAGCGTAGGGCCCTTTCAAAACTTTGCTCCGGGCGACGAACTCAAAGTGGCCTTTGCCTATGTGTTTGCCAAAAAGGTCGATGATAGCCAGGCCAACGCCGTGAACAGCCCCGAACAGCGGAGTAGATTGCTCGCCAACGCTCAGTGGGCCCAGACTTGCTACAACGGAGAAGACCAAAATTTCAATGGCACGCTTGACGCCGGTGAAGACCGCGACGGCAACGGCACGCTCACTCGATACATCCTTCCCAGCCCGCCCGACGCTCCTCAAGTTCGCGCCATCCCAGGGGACGGCCATGTCGATCTCTTTTGGACCGACCGCAGCGAGCGCAGCATCGACCCCATCAGCCAGCGCGAAGATTTTGCAGGATACCGCGTCTACATGAGTCAACTGGGCTTTGACGTCGATGATGCCCAGCGCAACGCAGAGGACTACAGGCTTTACGGAGAATGGGACCAATCCGGAGACGGAGTCTTTTTTGAGACGGGTCTCGACGCAATTCGCCTCACAGAACCCGTTCAATTCCAAGGTGATACCTTGACATACCGCTACGGTTTGCGCCTCGAAAACCTCCCGAACGGTTGGCAGCGTGCCCTGGCCGTGACCGCCTTTGACCAAGGAGATCCCGCGACCCAGCTTGAATCACTGGAATCCAGCTTCAACCAAAGCAGCGTGCGCGCCTTCCCTGGCACGCCGGCCCAGGCGAGCATGGCCAATAATCCGCCCTACGTCTACCCCAATCCCTACTACGCCGGTGCGGCATGGGAAGGCACCAGCAGTTTTCAGGACGAAAGCCGCCGCTTGATGTTTGCCAACTTGCCGGCGCGGGCCGAAATTCGAGTGCACTCACCCGCCGGGGACTTGCTCGACGTGCTGCAGCACGACGCGGGTGGGGCTGATCAAATGAGCCAGCGCTGGTTCCGCACCTTTGCCGACCCCAATGAGCAGACCGTTCTGCTGCCGGGCGGAGAATACGCCTGGGACATTTTGTCAAAGGACCGCCAAATTGTGGCCCACGGGCTGTACCGATATACTGTTCTTAACCTTGACTCCGGTGAAACTTTTTCCGGACACTTTACCTTGATCAAATAACCATGAAGCACGTTCTACGCTTGATCGCCCTGGCCCTCGGATTTTCGGCCGCGGCCCAGACCTACTACCCTATCACGACGCTGCAGTACGTTTCGCCGTCGCAGCTCGCGGCATGCAACGACTCATCGGGCTTTGAGGGCCAGATCGTTCGAACGGTCGGCATCGTCGTAACGCCAGGTAACCTTTCTGAAGTTCCATCGGGTTCGGTTCAGGGCGGACACCGTCCCTTCTTTTTCATCGTGGACACCGCGGCGCAGGGCGCCGCCGGTGCGTTTCGCGGAATGGAAGTCATGGGCGTCTACACGAACGCTCAAAACCAGTTGGTGACGCTTCCGAACGTCGAGTACCTCGTGGCGGGTGACCTCATTGAGTTTGTAGGTAAGGTGAGCACCTACAACAACGGAACCCAACTCGAAGCGACGAGCGCCAGCTCGATGACGATCTTGGGCACCCGCCCGGTTCCGACCCCTGCAACCATTGCGGTGGGTGCACTCAACGATGCGCAACGAGTGAACATTCCGACCACAGGCGAACAGTGGGAAAACTCATTTGTCCAGTTTCAAAACGTCACAGTCACAGAGGTGATTTTGTTTGGCGGTAACCGAATCAGCTTCAACGTGGTCGATGCCGCGGGCAACAAAATCAACGTGTCTGATCGCTTTTTGGCGCAAAAGCTCCCGAGCTACCAAACGGTGAATCCGGCTTCGCCGCAAACGACGGGTTCATTCGTGCCTCCAGTTCCCGGAACATTTTACAGCAGCCTCAAAGGAATGGTACGCCACGACGGCAACGGTTGCTTTACGGCTGGCGGAACCCGCGGCTACGAGCTGAATCCGTTTGATGCGTCGCACTACCAAATCGCGTACGCTCCGCCCTACATCAGCCAGTTTGAGCGCGACCCGATGGTTCCGACGCCCAACCAGAGCCCCGATTTGATTTGCACCATTACGGACTTCGACGGAACGGTGGATTCCGTGCACGTCTTCTACACGACCAACGCAACACTGCAGCCCACTCAGTTCACGAAGGCCACAATGGCACTGGTCGCCGGATCGACCGACGAGTACGAATTTTCGCTTCCGACCGCGCCCGATGGCACGCTGGTTCGCTACTACCTCAAGGCTAAGGATGACGACGGTAACGCTTCGTACTACCCTACGACTCCGGTGGGTCAGGCTCAGCCCAACTTTGACTACTATACGGTGCGCACCGGTGGAATGAAGGTGTACGACATTCAGTACAGCCTCGCGAGCAACGGAAATTCGCCCTTCTTGGGCCAAAACGTGACCGTGAAGGGCATCGTGACTGCGTCAACTAAGCCCTACGACCTCGGATACCTCTACATTCAGGACGCCAATGGCGGTCCGTGGAGCGGAATCTGGTGTGCCGGTTCAGGCATCACCCAATTCTTTCGCGAAGAAGAGGTGCTAGTGAGCGGAACCGTGGAGGAATACTTCGGCATGACCCGCTTGAACGTTTCAAATGTTTCTCGCACCGGCAACCGCCAGGTGCCGGTTCCGACCGTACTGAACCCGAGCGACAGCGCGAGCAAGATAAACTGGGGGTGGGAACAGCACGAGGGCTGCTACGTGCGCCTCGAGGACCCCAACCAAGCCAAGTTGTACGTGTCGAACACGAACTTGGGCTTCGGAGACTTTGCCGTGTCGCAAAACGTGGGCGCCAGCTACTGGAACCGCACGTTAGTGATGGCCGGCCGACAGTCCAACACGGCCTACGGTTCCCTGTACGTGCAGATGGTGACCGACTTGCGCTACGACACGATTGACGGTGAGATGTTTGTGGACCCCATTGTGGTGAGCGACACGATGAACATGGACGCCGTCGAAGGCATCCTGTTCTACGGATTCAGCAACTTCCGCGTGCTGCCGCGCAACAACGACGATTTTGTCGGAATCAACATTAGCCTTGACACCACTGCGCTTCCCCAGTCGACCGTGGGATTGCCCGTGTGCGGAGTTCCAAGCGTGATGGTATTCCCCAACCCGACGGCGAACATTTTGGTACTCGAGGGTTCGGATGCGGTATACACCCTTCTCGACCTGCAGGGTCGCGTCGTGCTGCATGGTCGCCACAACGAAGGCCGCAATGAGCTTGACCTGAGTGGATTGGCATCGGGCAACTACCTGCTGCGAATCGAACACGCCTTGGGTGCCACCACCTACCGAGTAAGCAAGCTGTAAGTACTTCACATGCTTGTCCGTAAACGCTCAAAGCACGTCCGCAGCTCCTGGCCCTTGGCCGGGAGCCTGCGCGCTGTGGCGTTTGGATGCGTAACGGCAGGCTTACTGGCGAGTTGCGAACCCGGAACTCCGGTCGATAACCAGCTGCCAGAAACGCGTATTTCGCTTGATACGATTGCGCTTTCGGGTCCCGACCGCCTGAATTCGGTGGTCACACTGTCGTGGCTCGGCAGCGATGCCGACGGCTACGTGGCGGCCTACGAACTCCGCGTGGCAGGAGGCGACTGGACGCGCACTTTGGGCACCGACAGTACGCTCGTGCTGGCCATACCGGCGGGAATTGATACGGCAGACCTCACCGTGGAGGTGCGCAGCATCGACAACGAAGGGGGCATCGACCCCTCGCCTGCCCGGCTCCTAGTTCCAATTAAAAACAGCCCACCGAGCGCGGAATTTTTGGACGGTAGCTTTCCCGAGGCCGCAGTGTGGAACGCCGTGACGTTTCAGTGGACCGCCAACGACCCCGACGGTTCGAGTAGCATTACCGACATCGAACTTCGGCTGAACGGTGGAGCCTGGCGGCCCATAGATCCCAACCAAAAGCTCATTAGCCTCGTACTGACGGCTACGGGGGCGACCGAACTCTACTACGGTAGCCAAGAGCTCGCAGCGGCCAACTGGGGCTATGCTTTAGATACGTCGGTGGCCAACCTCATCGAAATCAGAGCGCGTGACCTCGCAGGTTCGTGGTCTGCGGCCGACACCGCACCTGCTACCACGGTGCGCATGCCCACAGCCGACGTGCTTGTCGTCGCCAGCCACAGTGCTGCAGCCGACATCGCATGGGCGTCTGACTTGGCTGCGCTGGGTGTCGAATTTGACCTCATTGACCTGCTGAGCAACAGTGGCATCGACCGTCCGCGCTCGTGGAACCCTGGGTTTCGACACATCCTTCGGGGTTATGACGCCTTGATCGTGTACAGCGCGTCCTCGGTCATGCTTGACCCGCAGACTGGTGCTACGAAGTTGCCCTTGGCCCATATGGCTCCGGCGCTGCAGCGCTTTGGTGAAGCGGGCGGCAAATTGCTCGTCAGCGCCTCGTTCAGTGCGACCTCTGACCTCAGCGACTTGGTTGGAACCCTTCCCATCGACGGCCTGGTCACGAGCTCGGGGCAGGTCCGTTTGGTTACGGATTCCGCGGTGGTCGCCCAAAAGACCGGATTCCCCAACCTCAAGGCGTCGAACGTGCTGATCGGACTGACTCCGATGGTGTCGAGTGCCGACGCCGAAGTCCTCTACCGCGGCCAGCTGACCAAGCTTTCGGGCTGGCAGGGCGACAACCTCCTCGGGGTGCTTCGCCGCCGCCAAGGCGCTGTTCAAACCGTGTTTCTGTCCTTCGACCTGCACCGCCTGGACGCTCAAAGTGGCCAACTTCGCCGCAACCTCCTTCAAAAAGTTCTGATCGATGAGTTTGGCCTCTAAAATTCTGGTCGTACTCGCCCTTACAGCGAGCTTCGGAGCTTCCGCCCAAAAAATTGGGGCGCTCCGCGGAACGGTGCGCGACGCCGAGACCGGCGAAGAGCTCCCCGGCGCGGGTGTCAGCATCGTCGGAACCTACTACAGCACGGTTAGCGACGTTCAAGGCGGATTTGTGCTCCCGAAGGTTCCGGTGGGGGAATTCAGCGTCAAGGTCCAAATGATGGGCTATGGAACCAAGCAGATCAACGGCGTCCGAATCAACCTCGGCCAAACGACAACGCTGAACGTAAAGCTTTCAAGCGACATCAACGAGTTGCAAACGGTTACGGTGGTAGGAAAAAAGACCGCCGTAGACCTCGAGCGAGCCGGTAGCGAACGTTTAATCGGCAACGACGAACTGCGCCAAATGAACGTGCGCAACGTTGAAGACGCCGTAGCCACCCAGGCAGGTGTTGTGAAGACAACCGACGGCCTGCAAATCCGCGGTGCGCGTGTCTACGAAACCGAATACTTGGTCGACGGAATCAGCGCCCAAGATCCCTTGGCCGGCACCGGTTTTGGTGTCAATGTGCAATCTTCGGCAATTCAGAGCATTCAAGTAACTACCAGCGGGGCGAGTGCCGAATTTGGTGGCGGATCCAGCGGCGTAGTCAGTACCCAAATCCGTGAAGGTGGTGACCGCCTCGAGGTTTCGGGCCGGTGGCAGCGCGACTACCTGGGCCGTCCGACGACAGCATCGAGCTTTTTTACCGACCGCGGTGAGGCCACATTGGCGACCCCGATTCCGTTTACGAATAAACGCTTAACGCTGTTCACCAGCGCTTCCATGGACGTCAGTGACACCTACTTTCCGACCGTAGCGCGCCAGCTTCACTCGTCGCTATTTAAGGCCAACGACTCACTGTGGGCTCCGCGCCAAGACAACCAGTGGTCGCACTCGCTCAAACTCGGGCTTAAGGCCTGGAAGGGCGCCAAGTTTACCCTGAGCAACCAGCATTCGCTCAACATCAACCAAAACACGCGAAGCCTGCAAATTGTAGGTTTGGACGCGCTTCTGACGCCTGGCTACCAGTACATCCGCAGCAAGGATTTGGACCGTGCGACAACCTACACCCACCATTCGAACCTGAGCGTCTTCGGGTTTCAGCAAATTTTTGGACCCAAATGGGGGGTGAGCGTCAATGCGGGCCGCCTGTTCACCAACCTTCGGGCGGACGCCAACGGACGGCCGTTCCGCGAAGAGACCGTCGACCAAATCCTTGACGAAGCCAACATTATTTCGTACCCCGTCAGCGTGTTCAATCCCGGTGACCCGTCAGGCACCGTCTACATTCGCCCCGGCGACGGCCTGTACAACAACGGCGGAATCGCGCCGACCTGGCACGACCACTATGTCGAGGAATACACCCTGCGCATCAAAGCCAACTACTACCCTTCAGGCGGCGTCCACAAAGTCGCCTTCGGAACAGAGAACCAGTGGAACGAGTACCAATGGGTGGACGTGACGGCTCCCTGGGTGGGTGCACCCATTAAGCTGAACGACAGCACCGCGACCGAATCTATTTCGATCGGTTCGTCCAACGACATTTGGAAGGCGCGTCCCCGCGAATTTGGTGCCTATGTCGAAGACCGCATCACCTACAAAGGTCTTCAGGCCACACTCGGACTTCGCATGAACATGTGGGCTCCGGGGACGTTTGCCGACGAAGCAATCGCCAACCCCAATTCGCCAGTGGTTGACGCCGTGCGATCCGACTACCTCGATAAAACGATTGGCCTCATGGGGCTCCGCTGGAAGGCCCGCCTACTCCCGCGCTTGGACGTGACCTTCCCCGTGACGCCCAACCACGTGCTCTACTTCAACTACGGCCACAGCATGCGGCTTCCGCACCCCCGTTTTGTGTATGCCGGACTTGACCCCGTCTACCAGGACCGAAGCTTCTTGAGCTTCTTGGGCAACCCAAACCTCGATCCCGAAGTCAACGTCGCCTATGAGGTCGGCTATAAGGCCGCGTTCAGCCGCAGTTTTGGGGTGACGCTAAGCGCCTACAATTCCAACCGATTTGACTACATCGTGTCGCGCCGCGTCTTTGTCTTAGATGCTACGGGCCGGCCCGTCACCAAAACGATGTACATCAATCAGGACTACGCCCGGATCCAGGGAGTCGAGCTGGGTCTCGAATGGCAGCTCAACCGCTGGACCCGTTGGGTATCCAACGTCTCACTTCAGTCGGCGCGGGGCAAATCGAATTCTGCCCGCGAATCGGCGCTGCAGATCGAGCAAACAGGTGAGGTTCCGCTCAGCCGCGAACAGTTTTTGGCCTGGGACCGCCCTTGGAACCTCAATTCCAGCTGGTTCTTTCAGGCGGACACCTCGCTGCGCTTCCTCGGAATTCCGCTGCGCGGCTTGGGCGGATTTGTACAGTACCGTGGTTCAGCAGGCTACCGCTACACTCCTCAGGCCTTGGTCGGAACCAACGACCTTGGTCGACCCCAGTACGCCATACAAGTGGACCAGTACCTTCAAAAGTTAGGCACAGCGTGGCACACTTGGGATGCCCGCATTACATACGACCTGGTCACCAAAAAGAAAGGTCGCGGAATCCAGTTTTCGTTGGATGTGCTGAACGTGCTTAACCGTTTCAACGGACAACTCATCAATCCCGTCACCGGTCGGGCGTACGAGTACGGCGACGACGTCCCCAACACGTGGCGCGATCCGCGACCCGAATTCAACGGTCCGCAAGAGCGCGGTCTGGATCCCCGCGACCCTTCGCGCTTCAGCCCACCCCATCAAATCCTCTTTGGACTTCAGTTTAAAATATGAAGACGACGCTGACCCTCCTCGCTCTGGCCCTCGGGATTCAGGTGCACGCCCAGTGGCTGCCCAGCTACGGTGGCGAGCGCGCGGGCCAGGCGGCGTTTAGCTTCCTAAAAACTGACTACAACATAGCTTCCGCAGCCATGGGCTCGGTCGGAAGCGTACTTGGCGGCGATGCCCGCAGCCTGGGCTACAACCCCGCGGGCTTAGCACGAACCAAAGCATCCAGCATCGCCTTTACCTCCATGGGAAGCGCAAGCGGTCTAGAGCAAGGTGCCGTATTTGTGGCACGCAAAATCCAAGGACGCAGTGCGGCCTGGGGCTTTGGAATTCAGCGCCTTCAAACGGGTGCGTACGAAGAACGAACCGAATTCCGCCCCCAAGGAACCGGTCGCCTACTGTACGACGCCCAATCCGCACTCACACTGACCTACGCTCAGCAACTTACCGAGCAGTTTCAGTTAGGTGTCACGCTCAAGGCGCTCAACGAAACCTACAGCGCCGGCTACACCGGCTGGGGCGCCGCCGCCGACGTCGGATTTCAGTACCACCTTGAGGACGAGGGACTTCGATTCGCCGTCGTCCTGCGCAACTTCGGGGCTCCGGTGTCGCTCAAGGGCTCATATTGGGCCGTTGAATACAACCGCGACTCACTGTCGGCCTTGGAATCTGCCAACCTGCCCACCGAGTTCGCCATCGGAATCCACTACCGCGCCTTGGAACGGGGCAAGCACCACCTCGACGTGGCCGCCCAGCTCGTGCACCCCAACGACAACGCCGAAAACTACCGGGCCGGCCTTGAATACCGCTTTGCGGACCAGCTCTTTGTGCGCAGCGGAATCCTGCTCAACCAATCCGGCCAGCCCTTCCCGACCCTCGGTCTGGGCGTGGCCCAAACGGTTGCGGGCACTCGCGCCATCGTCGACCTCAGCGTCCAACCCACTGCCGGAATGGGCACGTGGACCGCACTGAGCCTTACCCTACAACCTTCTGCCCGATGAAGCACTGGACGTTAGCCCTAAGCCTATTGGCCCTTAGCATGACCAGTTGCGAGGACTACTTCGGGTCCAAGACGGATCTGGACTTCATTGAGGTTCCGAACTACGGAATCCGCGAAATCGCCTACGTGCCCATTCAGCCCGCCTTTGACGGGTTTGTGCACCCCACCGATATCTGCATTGGATTCGACGAGCTTATTTACGTGGTCGACGCCGGAACCCAAGAAATCATCTGCCTCGACGAGTCGGGAACGGAACAGGGGCGATTTAGCGTTCCGGGAGTCAAAACGGTACGCCAGGACCGTCGCCTCGACCTGCTGGCCATCGGAACGCACGACACCACCATCAATGGGGTAGCCTATACGCTTCCGGCCATTTACCGCATCAATCAAACGGTTCCCAACGGCTACGGGCTGAACTATGCCCGAATCACGCATAAAACGGTTCATCCGTTTTACTTCAAATCCACGTTTTCTACGGGTGACGCAAATGCTGAATTTGGTCAAATCGCAGTGCTTGCCAGCGCCGATCCCGTGCTCAACAACCGCTACTACGTCACTCGACGCGGAACCCTTAGCAACAATGCCAACCAAGGCCCCGACCAAGCCGTGGTGCTCTTTGACGCCCAAGACCAGTATGTCTCGCCCATTAGCGTGACCACCTCTGCTGGACTCTTCACCAACTACTTCAAGCAGCCCCAGGGGATCGTGAGCTTTGCCCAGCCTCCCCAGTTCACAGCGCGCGCCGGCGACGATTTTTGGTTTACCGCCCTCGACGCCAATCAGGAACTCAAAGTTCAGCAAATCAGTCTCGTAGAAACGCCGTTTGGCGCCGACTACAAACCCGTCGTGAGCGTACCCAACCCAGACCGCACCGACCGATGGGTCGGCCAACCTGGCCTTTTTGAGCGCCCGGTAGGTATCGCTATGGCGGGCGATCAGAGCCGCTACCTATTCGTGGTCGACGAAGTCAAAGATTCCGTATACCAATTCACAGCCAACGGACTCGAGGGCATTCCGCCACCCCCAGCAAGTGGCGAAACCCGTTACGCTAAAGTTTCGTTTGGCGGCCGCGGAACAGGCCCCATGCAGTTCAACGGCCCTGTCGCCGTAGGCTACTGGCGCCAAATCCTCTACGTCGTCGATGCCGGCAATGGCCGCGTGAGTCGTTTTAAAAACACGTTAGACTTTGAATAACGATACCGTAACACCCGCCGACACCCCCTCACTTACCTTTGCAGAACCACTCAAGTTGATCCCCATGAAGCAATTCTACACGTTTATTATCGCGGTTTTAGGCCTCAGCGCCGCCGCCACCAACCACCAAGTACAGGTGGGTTCGAACTTTTTCAGCCCTGCGGCCCTATACATTTCAGCGGGTGATACCGTCACTTGGACCCAAGTGAGCGGAACCCACAACGTCAACGGCACGCTGGCGACGTTCCCCAACAATCCCGTGGGATTTGGCAATGGAGCCACTGCAGGCGGAACATGGACCTACAGCTTCGTGTTTACTACCCTCGGTCAGTATGCCTACCAGTGCGACCCGCATGCCGCTATGGGCATGGTCGGAACCGTCACCGTTACTGCCCCTTGTTCTGAACTTTACTTCTCAGAATACCTTGAAGGAAGCAGCAACAACAAGGCCTTAGAAATTTACAACCCGACCAATGCGGCCATCAACCTGTCGACCTACAGTGTCAAGGCCTACAACAATGGCGGACTCACAATTTCGAACAGTTTGCAGCTCCCCAACAAAACAATCGCGGCACATGACGTCT
>CAIJMB010000107.1 GCA_903821715.1 uncultured Flavobacteriales bacterium | reverse complement strand
TCATCAGCTTTGAAGTAGTTGGCCACCAAGGCGCTGGCCAAAATCACGTTGACCTCGATGCCCGTGTAGGGGTTGGTCGTCGCGATCAGGCTGTACTCGATGTTCGGGCCCACCGTAAGCGCGGTGTTGGACGGAAGCGTCCATGGCGTCGTCGTCCACGCGAGCAGGTGCACGGGGCGGTCTCCAAACAGGGCGCGGCTTTGGTCGCTCGGAACCACCTCGAACTGAGCCGTCACCGAGGTATCGGTCACGTCGCGGTAGCAGCCCGGCTGGTTGAGCTCGTGCGAACTCAGGCCGGTCCCCGCCTTGGGCGAGTAGGGCTGAATGGTGTAGCCCTTGTAGAGCAGGTTTTTGCGGTGCAGTTCGCCCAGCAGCCACCAGACCGACTCGATGTACTTGGTGGTGTAGGTGACGTAGGGGTTTTCTTGGTCGACCCAGTAACCCATTTGCTCGGTCAGGCGGTTCCACACGTCGGTGTAGCGCATGACGGCCTCGCGGCAGGCGGCGTTGTAGTCGGCGACACTAATGGTTTTGCCAATGGCTTCTTTGGTGATTCCCAGCTCTTTCTCTACGCCCAATTCGACGGGCAGCCCATGGGTGTCCCAGCCCGCACGGCGGTCGACGCGGAATCCCTTTTGGGTTTTGTAGCGGCAAAAAAGGTCTTTGATGGCGCGGCCCATGACGTGGTGAATTCCGGGCATCCCGTTGGCCGAGGGCGGACCCTCATAAAACACAAACGACGGAGCGCCTTGACGCAGCGACTTCTCAAAGACGCCTTCGGCCTTCCAGTATTCGAGGATTTCGCGCTGGATTTCGGGCAGGTTCAGCGGCCCGCGCTCGGTAAAACGATGGCTCATAAGGCGGCGATGCACTTGAGTTCCACGGCGATGGGCGTCGGGAGGGCCGTGACCTGCACCGTGGTGCGGCAAGGCTTGGGGTCCACATCGGCAAAGTACTCGGCATAGATGCGGTTGAAGGCTACAAAGTCGCGCTTCATGTCGGTCAAAAACACGGTGATGTCTACGAGCTGGTCCCAGCGTCCGCCGGCCTCTTCGAGCGCGGACTTGACGTTGGCCATTACGCTGTGGACTTGGTCTTCAAAGCTGAATTCCAAATAGTTTCCGTTGGCGTCGAGCTTCAGACCCGGCACTGAACTGGCCGCCGCCGGACTCTTGGGCAGGCGCGGACCCATTCCCGAAATAAACAGCAAGTTGCCCACGCGCCGCGTAGCGGGGTAGCTTCCGACGGGCTGTGGCGTATTGGATTCTGCAGACATAGCTGCAAAGGTAATCGCTGCACTTTGCGGGTGCGGAACCTTCTACTGGCTTTTGGCTGCTGGCTTTTGGCTCTGCTGGTAACTGGCTACTCGCTGCGTTCTGGACTAAGGCCGTGCAGCGATGAGCGAACCTCGCCAATCGGCAAATCTCAGCTCATCTTGCCAAAGAGCCAATCTCAGCTCATCTTGCCAAAGAGCTAACCTTGCTAATGGGCCCATTCATGCGCGCTCAAGTCCAAGTTGCCGCCACTGAGCACGATTCCGACGCGCTGGCCGGCAAAGGCCTCGGGGTGCTTGACCACCGCGGCGAGCGGCGGAGCGCAGTTGGTCTCCACGATGATTTTGAGGCGGTCGGCGATGAGGCGCTGCGCGGTTAAAATTTCGGAATCTTCGACCGTGTGAATCGCGGCAACCGTCGACTGAATGACGGGAAAATTCACGTCGCCGAGCTCGGTGCGCATCCCGTCGCAGACCGTTTGGGGGTTGCTGTTGTGCTCGATTTTGCCGGACGCGAGGCTGCGGGCCGCGTCGTCGGCCCCGGTGGGCTCGCCGGCGAATACGCGCACGGAGGTTCCATGGAGCTCGTTCCAACGGGCCACGGCGAAGCCGGTTCCGGCCAAAAGACCGCCACCGCCCACCGGAACCCCCACCCAGTCGAGCGCGATGCCGCGGGAGGCGCAGTCTTCGAGCAGTTCCCAGGCCGCCGAACCCTGGCCCAAGATGACGGGAGCCTGATTGGAGGGGTGAATTTCGACGGCTCCCGTCGCCGCGACCACCTCGGCGACGGCCTCGATGCGGGCCGCCAGAGTGGGCGTGCACTCGACGATGCGTCCGCCCGCGGTGCGCACGGCGTCTTTTTTAAACTGCGGAGCGTTGCTCGGCATGACGACGGTGCAGGGAATCCCGAGTGCGGCCGAAGCCCAGGCTAGCGCTTGGCCGTGGTTGCCTGAGGAATGGGTACAGACTCCGCCCTCGGGAAGCCCTTGTACAGCCAACTCGCGCAGGGCGTTGGTCACGCCGCGCATTTTAAAGGCACCGGATTTTTGAAAGTTTTCGCACTTAAAATGGAGCTCGGCTCCGCCCCAAGTGTCCAGGCTCGCGGAATGCAGCACGGGCGTGCGGTGCAGCGAGGGGGCGAGTTGCACGTAGCGCTCCGCGAGCGCCGTTGGGTTTAAAAACGGAGAAAAGTAGGGGTCAATCGGGGCCTTCATCGTACCCAAAGTTCGGGACTTCAGCCCCCCAAGCCCAAACCAAACCATTATAAATGAAAAACGCCGCTTTTTACAGCGACGTTTCACAACCCTTGATGAATCCGCCCCATATGAGGGAATTCTTTGCAAACATAGTAATAAAACGACTTAGTGTACAAACCACAATAACAAATTTTTTTTCTTCGCCAATCCGAGCGCAGCAGACGGCCTACCTTTAGCCCCATGTCGGGCGTAAAAAAGCTCTTTGGGGACGCGGCCTTGTACGGCTTGAGCAGCATTCTTGCGCGCTTACTCAATTTTTTGCTCACACCGCTGCTTACGGTCGTTCTGACCAAGGCAGAATATGGAGTCAACAGTTTGCTGTACGTGTCGGTGGCCTTTGCCATGGTGCTCCTCACGTATGGAATGGAAACTGCATTCTTTCGCCAAAGCCAGCGCGACGGGGCGGATCCCGACCGCGTGTATTCGACGGCGATGACCATGCTGCTCGCCACCACGGGAATCTTTGTGGCCGTGCTCGCCGTGACCTACTCGGGTGCAGCAGACTTCTTCAACCTCGCCGACCACCCCGAATACGTCCTTTGGACGGGGTTAATCATTGCGATGGACGTGCTCGCGGCGGTTCCGTTTGCCCGCCTTCGCGCCCAGCAGCGCGCCAAGCGCTTCGTCACGATTAAAACGGCACAGATTGCCCTCAACCTCATTCTGAACTACGCCTTTTTTGCGGTGCTTCCCGCCGCGGTCGAGGGATGGCCGCAGCTTCAGGTGGGCTGGGTTCTCATCGCGAACATGGCGGCGAGTGGCCTTATGATGCTGCTCTTGACGCCCCAGTGGCTCGAAATCCGGCCGGCTCGATTTGACCGCAGCACGGCGCGCACCCTCTTGCTCTACGGATTCCCGCTGCTGCTCGCGGGCTTGCCGGGTGTCGCCAACGAGATGGCCGACCGCTTCTTTCTCGAGGCGCTTCTGCCCGCCGAAACGGCGATCGAGGGCGTCGGAGCCTATTCTGCCGTCTACAAGCTCAGCATCTTTTTGATCTTGTTCAACCAGGCCTTTCGCTTCGCTGCTGAGCCCTACTTCTTTAAAAACGCGCAGCGCGACCTCAGCCAGCTTGCGATGGCCACGCGGCTCTTTGCGGCCCTGCTGGCCTTGGGCGTCGTCGCGGTAATGGCGGGCTTGCCCTGGCTCAAGCACTTCATCGCTGACAAGTACTGGAACGACCTTTTGCTCTTGCCCGTGCTGCTCTTTGCCAACTACCTGTTGTCGCTGTCGACCCAGGTGTCCATGTGGTACAAACTCAGCGACCGCACGATGATGGGTCTGTGGATCACGCTGTTCGGCTTTGCGCTCACTGCTGCGGGCAACATCGCGTGGATTCCCCAGCTCGGAATCATGGGGGCCGCCTACGCCACCCTGCTCAGCTACGGGGGCATGCTGGCGCTCTCGCTGGTTTTGGGCCAAAAATTTCACCCGGTTCCGTACGACTGGGGCCGCTTGGGGCTGTACACCATGGCCGCGCTGGTCTTGGGCGGAACCGCGTTTCACCAACCCGGCTGGCCCGCCGCCGCCGCCGTGGGGCTCATGCTGGCGGTGGTGCTCCGCAGCGAACGCGCACTTTTGAAGCGCCGAACATCCTAAGCTCACGAATCTATGATCCGCGTCATTAACGAATCCCCGTACCCGCTGCCTGAATACGCTACGCCGCATTCGGCAGGGCTCGACCTCAGGGCGCACCTCAACGAGTCGGTGCTGCTGCAGCCGGGCGAGCGACGCTTGGTTCCGACGGGCCTTCGCATGGCCCTGCCCGACGGCTGGGAGGCGCAGGTGCGTCCACGGTCTGGACTGGCGCTCAAGCACGGCGTGACCGTGCTGAACAGCCCCGGAACCATCGATGCCGACTACCGTGGCCCGGTCGGGGTGATTTTGGTAAATCACGGTTCCGAAGCGTTTGAAATCACCCCCGGCGAGCGCATCGCCCAGCTCGTTTTTGCGCGCTACGAACGCGCCGAATGGCAAATTGTGGATGAATTGGACGCCACCGAGCGCGGCGAGGGCGGATTCGGCCACAGCGGGCGCGGCTAAGTCCCTATTTTTGCGGGACCAATCCATTCCGCAACCCGAACGATGAACATCATTATTCCCATGGCAGGCCGCGGATCGCGCCTGCGTCCGCACACCCTCACGACGGCCAAGCCGCTGCTTCCCGTGGCCGGCAAGCCCATCGTCCAGCGCCTCGTCGAAGACATTTCGGGAATCGTCGGAGACGACCTCAAGCAAATCGCCTACGTCGTCGGCGAGTTTGGCGACGAAGTGGAGCGCATGCTGCTCGACGTAGCCGCAGGCCAGGGTGCCACCGGAAGCATTCACTACCAAGACAAGCCTCTGGGCACCGCCCACGCGGTGCTATGTGCCGCCGAGCACCTCGAGGGCCCGGTGGTGGTGGCCTTTGCCGACACGCTCTTTCGGGCCGACTTCAAGCTCGACGCCAGCGCCGACGGCGTCATTTGGGTCAACCGCGTCGAGGATCCGCGCGCCTTTGGTGTCGTTCAGCTGGGCGAAGACGGCCGCATCGTTGAATTTGTCGAGAAGCCCCAGGAGTTCGTCAGCGACATCGCCATTATCGGCATTTACTACTTTAAGGACGGAGCCCGCCTGCGCCGCGAGCTTCAGCACTTGATTGACCACGACATCAAGGCCGGGGGTGAGTACCAGCTCACGCACGCCCTCGAGAACATGAAAAACGACGGCCTGCGCTTTGTGCCCGGAACCGTCGACGCCTGGATGGACTGCGGCAACAAAGACGTGACCGTCGAAACCAACGGCCGCATTTTGGAGTTTGTGCAGCACGAAGAACAGTTGGTTTCGCCCGAGGCAGAGCTGGTGAACGCCACGGTGATCCCTCCCTGCTTCATCGGACCTGGCGCAAAAATTGTAAATAGCACGGTCGGACCCCACGTCAGCATCGGGGCCCGCAGCACCGTGACCGATTCTACCCTGACCGACTGCATCGTTGGCGAAGACAGCCATCTCACGCGCATCACGCTGCGCAACTCGATGATTGGCCGCCACGCCGTGCTCGACGGGCAGTTTGTGTCGCTTAGCTTGGGCGACTATTCCCGACTCGAAGGCGAATGATCTTGCGCGCACTCCTCTTGACGTTCGCGGCCGTGTGGGCCGCAGGGAGTGCGTGGGCGCAGGCCCCAACGTACCAACCTGAGTCCAAGGCAGAATCACTCTTGGTCGAATCCCAGCAGGCCCCGCCAGCGAAGCGTGCGAAGCTTCTCGACCGGGCCCGCCGCGAACTGGTGTTCAGTGCGCAGCAGCATCCGACCAACATTCCGACATGGGAGTTGCTCGCGCTGGTCACCTACTACCAGCAAGACTACGAGTCGTTTGCACAGTGCCAGCACCGCCTTCACGGCCTGGGTCACCCTGACGCACGCGGATTCTGGACCGCCGCAGAGTGGTCGTTTGGCCGCGAAGACTACGTGGCAGCCCTTGAATTCATTGACTTCGCCGTGCAGGCCGAGGGCCCGAGCATGAATGCCGTGTCGTCCCGCCGCAACGTCTACATGCGTCTGTACGAGGGAGACTCTGCTTTGCGGACTGTGGCCGAATGGGTGGCTGCAAATCCTTCTGACGCGCAAGCGGCACTTCTCTATGCCCAAACGCTGGCGGAACTTGGCGGCGAAGAAGAAGCCTACATGGCCTACCGCCACATTTTGAGCAATTTTTCGGACGTGGTCGATGCCCGTTGGCAGTTTCTGCGCTGGGCCGCGGGGGCCGGCCGTTGGGACGAGGCGCTTGCCACCGCCCAAGGCATTTGGTCGGATCCTGGAATCGCCGAGCGCGCTAAAGTGGCCTATGCGACCAGCTTTCTCGAAGAGGACCCCTCCAACGCCGCAGTGGCCAGTCTCGCGGTGCGCTGGACCGAGGGGCTTTTGGCCCAGGACTCGGCCAATCCGGCCTTTTGGGCGCTGCGCGGCGACATTGCCCGCTGGTTGGGCGATGTGGCAACGGCTGAGGCATCGTGGCGCACTTGCCTTACCCTTCCGGGCGGAACCGAGTGGCCCGTCTACCAGCAGCTCCTGCAGCTGGACCTCGACGCCAACCGCACCGAAGACCTCTTGCGCGACGCCCAAGCCGCCGAGGCGGCCCAGCCCCAGCATCCCTTTGCACGGCTTTTTGTGGGAGTGGCGCAGAGTCGAGGGGGCGACCATTCCACCGCGTATGCCACCCTTTCAGAGGGACTCGCGCGAGCAGCAGGCGATCCCGAAGTCTCTGAGCAGTATGAGCTCTACCTGGGTGAGGTTGCCTACCGCTTGGGCAAGAAAGATGCGTTTCGAGCCCACTTTGATCGAGCGCTGGCCCTCAACCCAAAGAATCCAACCACGCTGAACAACTACGCCTACTTTTTGGCGCTGCGCAAGACCGACCTTCGTCGGGCCGAAGCCCTAGCGCTTCAGGCTGTCACGCTCGCCGACCGCGAAGCGAGTTTTTGGGACACGCTCGCGGCAGTCTATGAGGCCCAGCGCAAGCTTCCAAAAGCCAAAGAGGCGATTCAGCGCGCCCTGGACTCGGGCGGACTCGAGTCAGCCACCATCGTCGAGCGCGCCGGAGACATTCACGCAGCACTTGGCGCACACACTGAGGCCCGACGCCTGTACGAGCACGCACAGTTTTTGGGCAATTCCTCTTCAGACTTGGCCCGCAAGCTCCACCAACTTCCGACCCTGTGAAGTACGTTTTTTGGCTTTTGGCCGTAGTAAGTATTGCGGGATGCCGCACTTGGGTTTCTCAGGTTCCGATCGAAACCGCCCCTAAAGTCTCTGAACGCCCCATGTACGAAACGCACCGCACTGCCCTCGAACGACGGGCCAAGGCTCCCGCCCCCAGCACCCGCTCGGTCGGAACCATTAAAGTCGAGTTTGGCGGCAAAACCTATTCTGCAAAGCTCGACTTGCGGGTACAGAGTGCCCCTGAGCCCCTCATTTGGATGGACGTGGCCGACCCCATCATCGGCCTCAAAATCGGCCGCGCCCGGGTCTATCAGGACTCGGTACAGGGCTACGTGAAAATCTACCGACAGTTCATCAACGAGCCCCTGGACCGCCTGCGGTCCATGGGAATCGACCTTCGGACCGAAGATGCGCGCCGGTTGGCGCTGGGGTTGCCCTTGGCGGTTCCGACGACCATGACAGGCGCCCAGTGGTCGGTGGCCGACAGCGCGGTGGTGATGTCGGTGGTTGAGCAGCGCGGAACCTATTCGGTGCGCGTCGAAGTCGCCACGTCGGCCACAAATCCCGGACCGGTACTCTGGCAGCGTCTGACCAGTAAGGGCCAATCGGTTACAGTCACGTACACGGGTGATGGCGGATGGGTTGCGGTGATTCCGAGTCAGGCGGCACGCGCGGAATTCCGGGTGTCGGAACGCACACAAAGTGCCGACGTAACGTTTCCGTTTGAACTACCTTCGGGCTATGGTCGGGCGTCGTTCTAGTTGGGTGTGGGTACTGGCGTGTGCGCTGGTGCTTCCGTGGGGAATGGCCGCCCAAACCGGCGATACGAAGTCCCAGCTCGAGGCCGAAAAATCTCGACTCCAGAAAGAAATCAGTGCAGCGAACGAGCTGCTATCGAAGACCCGCAAGGACCGCGACCTCACTCTCGGTGAGTTGCGCGCCCTAGAGAAAAAGCTCAAGGCCCGCGAGGCCCTAATTCGCAACGTTCAGGCCCAGGTGCGCCAAAGTGAGTCCGAAATCGCGCGACTTCAAGGTGATATTGCCGCAAAGGACCGCGAAATTGACCAAATGATGCAGGAGTACGCCGAGATGCTCCGCCAGGCACAGCAGCGCGGCTCGACTGAACAGGCGCTGCGCTTCATTCTCGGGGCCGAGAACCTTTCTATGGCCATTAAGCGGATGAACTACCTGCGGCAGTACACCGAGTTCCGCAAAGAGAAGGTCGAGGAAATTCGGGTGTACCAAGAAGCGCAGGCCCAGCGAGTGGCCGCCGTCGAGGTCGAACGCACCCGGCAAAAAGAGTTGCTTGGTCAGGAGCTCCGCCAAAAGCAACTGCTCGCCGAAGAGCGCGCTCAGCAGGCCAAGGCGCTCAATGCCCTCAAAAAGAAGGAGGGCCAGATCGCGACCGGAATCAAGAAAAAGAAGCAGGAACTCGCCAAGCTCGAGAAGCAAATTGCGGCCATCATCAAAGAAGAACTTCGCAAGCAGCGCGATGCGTCTGCCGGTAAAACGGGCGCCAAGGACGTGGGGGGCGGCTACTCGCTGACTCCTGAAGCGGCTGCCCTCGCCAAGGATTTTGCGGCGAACCGCGGAAAGCTTCCGTGGCCCGTGGAGCGCGGTGTAATCACTCAGGCCTTCGGCGACAATGAGGTTCCAGGGGCCTCCGGGGTTACGATTAAAAATCCGGGAGTCGACATTGGTACTCCTGCCAAGTCGACCGCCCGCGCAGTGTTCCAAGGCGAAGTGGCGTCAGTTGTCAGCGTTCCCGGTGCCGGCAAGGTCATCTTGATTCGCCACGGTAACTACTTCACCGTGTACTCCAACCTGGCCGAGGTGTTTGTCGCGAAGGGCTCCAAGGTCGACACCAAGGAGGCCCTAGGCCGCGTAATGGAAGATCCCGAAACAGGTGCTGCCACGCTCCACTTCGAGCTGTGGATGAACACGCAGAACCAGGATCCGCGGCCTTGGCTGAATTAGCGAGGTTGGCTGAGATTGGCAAGGTTAGCTCGTTAGCTTTTTGCGCTTCGCGCTAGGGCCCCTTCGGGGCTAGGGCCCTTCGGACCGTTTCTCGCTACGTGCTTCTGGCACGCGAGAGAAAAAGTAAAATCCGGTTATAACCTGATAAGGGGTTCGAGTGGCTTCTTGCTCCTGGCTCGCCGTTCCGCGGCAACCAGTTACCAGTTACTAGAAACCAAAAAGCCAACGAGCTAACCTTGCCAACCTCGCAATTGCGCTATATTAGTAGCCAGTACCATAACACACTCAC
>CAIJMB010000106.1 GCA_903821715.1 uncultured Flavobacteriales bacterium | reverse complement strand
ATGTTACTTAGAGCAATGAGTTGTAGTAAAAAGTAGCTTAAGAATAAAACAATAGTGCGTATTTTAGTGCGCATTGTTGTTTTAACTAACTGATAATCGATATAAATCTGGTCTTAGATTAGTGTGGTCCACACTAATAAGAATATCCGCTTATAGCTGTTGATATTCTGAAATATATCCCCACCAGTTTTTCTCTTCGGTTGCGTCGCTGACAAGCGACTCAACTTCTTGTAATTCAAGGCTATGCGCCTCAGCAATAAAAATCTGCGCGTGGTGGGTGGGCTTTGTGGTTTCTCCGTCGGCGAGTAGCTCTTCGTAGAGCTTTTCCCCGGGGCGTAGGCCGGTCTCGACGATTTGAATGTCTTTGCCTAAGGTGAGGCCGCTAAGCTTGATGAGGTTGACGGCGAGGTCGTAGATCTTCACGGGTTCGCCCATGTCAAAGACGTAGAGCTCTCCGCCCTGGCCCATGTGGCCCGCCTCGAGCACGAGTCGCACGGCCTCGGGAATCGTCATGAAGTAGCGCGTGATGTCCTTGTGGGTGAGCGTGATGGGGCCGCCCTCTTCGAGCTGCTTCTTGAATATGGGTATGACACTGCCGTTGCTGCCGAGTACGTTTCCGAAACGGGTAGTGACAAAGCGTGTGCGGTTGTCAGGCTGGCGGTTGAAGTAGCTGACCACGTGCTCGGCCGCGCGCTTGCTCGCGCCCATAATGTTGGTGGGGTTTACGGCCTTGTCGGTCGACACCATCACAAAGCACTCCGCGCCGTGCTCGTAGGCGAGCTTGGCGGTGGTGTGCGTTCCCAAAATATTTGTTTTGACGGCCTCCTGGGGGTGATCCTCCATGAGGGGCACGTGCTTGTAGGCGGCGGCGTGAAACACCACCTCGGGCGTGTAGGTACTGAAGATTTGCGCCATGCGCTCGGCGTCGGTCACGCTGGCGATGGTCGGCTTGACGTTGGCGTAATTGGGGAACTGCCGCAGTTCCAGGTCGAGGTGGTAGGTCGGCGTCTCGGCCTGGTCGAGGGCGATCAAGAGCTTGGGCTCTTGGCGCATCACCTGGCGCACGAGCTCAGAGCCAATGGATCCGGCGGCTCCGGTGATCAGAACCGTCTTGCCCTTGATGAAGCCGTTGAGTGTCTCGTACGACAAATTGATCGGGTCACGCCCGAGCAGTTCCTCGAGCGAGATGGGCCTGATTTGCTTGGCGGTGAGCTCTCCGTTGACCCAGCTTGAGATGGGGGGGACCCTCTTTACTTGAAGTCCGAGCTCAAGGGAGGTGTTCGATAGTTCCTTGACGCGGGCGGCAGGAATGTTTTTGATGGCCACGACCATCTTGCCCACGTTGTTTTTTTCGAGGTACTCCTTGGTCAGGGCATTGCTGGCCTTGAGGATGGGGGTACCGTTGATGTTTTTACCAGCCTTCTTTCTGTTGTCGTCGATAAAGGCGATGACGTGGTCTCCGTTGCGGCCCTCGTGCTGAATGGCTGACTGTGCGGCGCGGCCCATGGATCCGGCGCCGACGATGACGATTCCGGTTCCCTTTTTGGCCTTGCGCAGCTGAATGCTGAGGAAGGTGCTGCGCACGGCGAGGCGTCCGCCCACCGAAGTGATCAAGAACAGCATGCCCTGGCTGATGAGGGCCACGCGGCTGAACTGCGGGTTTTTGAGGGTAAACGACAGAACCAACAAGACAAGGGCGGCTTCTACAGTGGCTTGAAAGAGTCGGCTGAAGTCTTTGCTTCCGCTGTGACGCACCACCCCCACGTAGGATTGGGCGTGCAAGAAGGCCAGGGCGTAGATGACCACGACGATCCCGGCCTTCCTGGGCAGGGTGGCCCAAGGGATCATGGCGGGTTGAAAGTTGAATGCGATGAACTGCGCCGCGAGGTACGTGACCACGACAAGGATGAGGTCTAAGGCAAACACGGTCCACCTCGAGAGAAAGCGGTCAGTGTAGCGCAAAAGGAGGCGCCCAATCAGCAGGTTCAAGCGTTCAAGGGTTTGGTTGGTACTGCAAAAGTACGCTTTTGTTGAACCTTATTGGGATATGCTTGAGGTTTGGTATGAATTGACTGATTGTGCGCGGTGATGCAAAAAGTAAAATCCGGTTATAACCGAATGCCCGTGGCAACGTGCTACTTGCTCTTTCGCGCCGCGTAGTACGTCGCGTAGCTGTTGAATCCGCACTCGGCGAGCAAGGTTTTTTTGCGTTCCTTGGGGCGCTCGCGCTCGAGGGCGTCGTAGCGCCGAAGGCGAAAATGGTTGATGAGCTCTTTGATGTGGATTCCGAGGCCTTGACTGACGATCTGGGTGACCCGGTACGACGGAATCTGTGCGGCGTGGGCCAGTTCGGCGAGCTGGAACTTGGAATTGACCAGGTGTTCAGGGCGCGCAGCCTCGGTGACGATGCGTTCGAGTTCGGGAGACCAGTGTCCGGTCAAGTGAAGGCCGTGGTCGCGGTAAAACTGCACGGGGCGGCTTGAGGCGAAGACGAGGATGATTCCGGTGTCCAAAAACAGGCTGAGGCCGATGGCGGTGGTGACGATGGTGTAGGCGGTTTCAAAGCTACCCGGGACGCTCTCAAGCAATGCCACGAGCATGATAGATCGCGCAAAGCCGCTAATGAGGTAGATGAGTTCCCAGAGTTTGGCGCGCATAAATCCACGTCCCTTGACGCGGTAGTGGGTGAGTTGCTGGTAGATGAGCGTGGCTAGAATGGCCGGAGTGAGGATTTTGTAGAGAATAGACCAGGATCCGAAATTGAGTGGGTTCCGCGCATGGAACTCAAAAAGCGATACGGGAATAGGGTGACTGGCCAGCAAGCCGAGTTCGATGAGGCCGTACCACAGAAGCAGCGGCATCATGAGGCCGGCAAAGAGTACGCTCAGTGCCAAGGGCATGGGGGACGCCTTGGGCGGAGTGAAGTAGACCGTGAGGGCCACTGGATTCAGGAACTGAAAGAAGATCAGCGCGAGCGCCACCGCCCGATAGGTGGTGGGGAGCTCAGATCCGGTGACCAGCATGAGGGCTGCGCCCAGAAAGTTGAGAATGATTTTGAACGCAAGCGCAGAGAGCTGCAGCGCGTTACCGAGTCGCATGATGCGCAGGGTGCGAACGATCGCTGCGACGCTCAGTAAAAGGAACAGGGTGATTCCGAGCTGTAGCATGGGTCTAAACTACCCATATAACATGCCAAATTGCTTAAAAATAAGTATAAATTAAACCAAAATGGCTATAAAATACAACTAATAAATTAGAAAAAATAATGAATGAAGGAATTTGCCCGCGAAATCGCGGATTGCTCGGCCCGTTTTGAGGGGGGTGATTTTAGGGGTTGGCCTTGTGCGCGAGGTGAAAGCTCGCGTAGGACTGAAATCCGCTTTGGTGCAGCCGCTCGATTTTGCTGAGTTCAGGGTGCGACTTAGACAGGGCGTCAAAGTGGGCGTGCCGAATGTGAAAGAGGAGCTGCTTAAAGGTAACGCCCAAGTCGCGGTGGATGATGGTGGTCACGTCGAGGTTGCGAAGGCCGAGGGCGGTTCCGGCATCGTTTAGTGAGTACCGGGAATTGCGAAATGAATGTGGTTCTTCGAGGTGGCAGATGATGCGCTCGATTTCAGGGTTCCAGCGCTGGGTGAGGGGGATTCCGTGCTCGCTTAAGAAGAAGACGGACCGGTTGGTTCCGTAGGTGAAGAGCACGGTAAGATCGATGAGAAAGCTGGCGACAACCAGAATGCT
>CAIJMB010000105.1 GCA_903821715.1 uncultured Flavobacteriales bacterium | reverse complement strand
TCAAAGACATGGGCAAGCCCGAACGCCGAACCCAAGTCGAGGATGCCCTCCGCAGTGGCAAAGTCGAAGCTCGCAACCTCAGAAACCCCCAGCGCGCCGTATTTCTCGACCGGGACGGGGTAATCAATGTAGATTCCGACCTGATTAAGCATCCCGACGAGCTGGTTTTGATCCCTGGAGCCGCTCAAGCGATTCGACAGCTCAACGGCAGCCAATTCATCACGGTCGTAGTCACCAACCAAAGTGTGGTGGCGCGCAACCTCTCTGACGAGGCCGGAATCGACCGCATTCATGCCCGAATGGAGCGACTCTTGGCGGATGAAGCCGGGGCCTTTGTCGACGCCATCTACTACTGCCCGCACCATCCTCACGGTGGATTCCCCGAAGAAAACCCTGCTTACAAGGTGGAATGCAGTTGCCGCAAGCCCAAGCCAGGCATGCTGCTTGAGGCCGCAGAACGATTCAACATCGACCTGGGCACTAGCTACATGGTCGGAGATTCGCCCCGAGACATCGAGGCGGGTCAAGCCGCAGGCGTCGCTGCCACCGTGCGCGTGCGTACGGGTCACGGACTCAAACCCTGCGCCGCGGAACCGAGCGTTAAAGTCGACGACATCTCGGCCGCCGTAGCGTGGATTATGGAACGCGAAAAGTCCCGAACTTCGCAGGGATGATCATTAGCCGCACCCCTTTTCGCATTTCGTACGTCGGTGGAGGATCCGACCTCCCCGCGTACTACCGCGAGCACGGCGGAGCCGTCCTCTCCAGCACCATAGCTAAGTATTTGTACGTCAGCAGCCATGACTTTTTTGAAGCCGGCCAAATCCGAACCAAGTACTCGAGCACCGAAACCGTCTCAAGCGTCGCCGACCTGCAGCACCCGCTCCTCAGGGCCATTTTGACTCGCTTAAAAATGGGTACAGGTCTCGAAATCAGCTCGATTGCCGATGTTCCATCAGGTACCGGCATGGGTTCCTCTTCATCGTTCACCGTCGGAACCCTGCACAACCTCATGGCCCGTCTTGGACGTGCTGACGAAGCCACCAAAGCGTGGCTGGCCGAGCAAGCCTGTGGCGTAGAGCTCGGAGACCTGGGCGAACCCATCGGCAAGCAAGATCAGTATGCTGCCGCATTCGGGGGATTCAACATCTACCGATTCAATGCCGACGAAACCGTGCGCGTTGAACCCGTAGCCCTTCCCGATGCTGAAGGCTGGCTTCGCCACCTCCGGCTCTACTATTTTGGCAACCAACGTTCCGCATCTGCCATTTTGGCCGAGCAGAGCCGCCAAAGTGCCACTCGCAGCAAGCAAGAAGTCCTACGCGATATGGTAGCACTAGTCGACCCCCTAGCTAACGCACTGGGCACGAGCGATTGGACCGAATGCGGGCGATTAATGCACGAAAACTGGCTCCTCAAGCAAAGCCTTGCCAGCGGAATCAGCGATGCAGGTATTCAGGACGCCTACCACCGCGGCCTCAAGGCCGGAGCCCTTGGAGGGAAGCTACTTGGCGCAGGCGGGGGAGGGTTCATGCTCTTTGTGGCGCGCCCCGAGGACCATCCTGCGCTCGACGCCGCGCTCAGCGACCTCCGCCCCTTCCCTTTTCAGTGGGATTTCGAAGGTTCGCGCATCATTTATTCCGACGAAAATCCGACCTTGCAGGTCTAATCCGCATTGCACATGACGCCCCACGAATACCGCAGCCTTCTGACCCAAACACTTGAGAAATTGGATATGGCGGCCGTAGAGCAACTCGTCGAGGTGTTTTTGGACGCCCACTCCCGCGGAGCCCGCATTTTCACCATGGGCAACGGCGGATCCGGAGCCAGTGCCAGCCACGCGGCCGGCGATTTTCTCAAGGGTGCGTCCTACGGACTCGACAAGCGTTTTACTATGATCTGCTTGAACGACAACCTTCCGAGCATGATGGCGATCGCCAACGACATCGGCTGGGACGATATTTTCGTGGAGCCCCTCAAGAACTACCTCCAGCCCGGCGACGTCGTCATTGGAATCAGCGGCAGCGGAAACTCGCGCAACGTCCTCAAAGCGGGCGAATTCGCCAAGTCGAATGGCGCAACGCTGGTGGGCATGACCGGATTTAAGGGCGGTAAGCTCCGGGAGATCGCCGACCTCACCATTCACTCCGACGCCATGGACATGGAAGTGGCCGAAGACGTGCACATGGCCGTGTTCAACATGGTGAAAAAATCATGTATGTCGCGCCTCATGGGCGACAATCCGAGCATGGGCGGAACCTACGACGCCAGGGTTTCCTAACCTTTGGCCCCTATTTTAAACTACCCTACCCATGATTTCTGAACTTTCTGCCCGCAGCGAGGGCCGCTGCGAACTATGCGGCATTGCTGCTGAACTTTCTTCTCAAGTGGTTGCTCCCAAAAAGGGCACTTCTGCGGACGACTGCATTGCGGTCTGTGCGACCTGCTCTGCTTCTTCTGCGGAACCTTCGGCCCATGCCGACCATTGGCGCTGCCTTAACGACAGTATGTGGAGTCCCATTCCAGCCGTTCAAGTGAGCGTCTACCGATTGCTTTCTTCGGTCGGAACCGACTGGGCCAACGACCTTAAAGACAGCATGTACCTCGACGAAGAAACCCGCGACTGGGCAGAGTCCGCACCAAGCAGCGTCGTCCACAAAGACGCCTACGGGGTGGTTTTGCAGCACGGTGACACGGTAGTACTCACCGAGCACCTCGACGTCAAAGGCACCAACTTTACCGCAAAAAAGGGAACCGTCGTGCGCAATATTCGCCTGGATCGCAGCAACGCCGAGTACATCGAGGGCCGCGTAGAAGGCCAAGAAATCGTGATCTTGACGAAGTTCGTCAAGCGCCAGGCACGCGACTAAAACGGTTTAAGAACCCTTGCGAGCCACGCGGCACCGCGTGGACCCAAATCCACCACAGGATTGGGATTGAGCGCCGAGACCTTAAAGTGATTCGCGATGCGAAGCCGCTCAAGATCCTGAGCGCGTGGATTCTCGCGTTGCTTTGCGGCCACTGTGGCGCCACGTAGCGCCTCGTGCGCGCAGACCTCAGCCAATAGCTTCGTATAGCGTTCGGGCTTGTCCCTTAGGAGCTCATAGGGTAACTCCGCAACACGGTCACGACCAAAGCGCTGGCGGTAGCCTTCCACGAGTCCAACGACATCTGTGTAGGATCCAGGCCATGAAGGGGTCTTCCACTGCGTCCGTGGGGGCTGCACCATGCTTCGACCCGTAAATCCCTCCTGAATCATTTGGGCATAGATGCTTTCCTCCCATCCTTCGGAACGGGTTCCGACGAGAATCCGCGCCCCAGGAACCGCCTCAGCCAACCGATCG
>CAIJMB010000104.1 GCA_903821715.1 uncultured Flavobacteriales bacterium | reverse complement strand
CACCTACCGTCCGGTTTTTTGGGCCAGCGGAGCCTGTCTGGCCGTACGCCTCGAAGCCTACCGTGCCGTGGGCGGGCTGGATTCCGCCTTTTTTGCCCACATGGAAGAGATCGACCTCTGCTGGCGCATGCACCGCCACGGCTGGGCGGTCGAGGCCTGCAGCAGCTCTACCGTGCTGCACGTGGGCGGCGGAACCCTCAACGTCGGCAGCCCCCGCAAAACCTTTCTGAACGTGCGCAACAGCCTGCTCACGGTGGTGCGCAACGCCCCCACCCTGAGCGCCATGCGCATTGTCGCCTTTCGGCTACTGATTGATGGCGTGGCGGGCCTGCGCTTCTTGCTGCAGCGCCACCCCAAGCACACCCTGGCGGTGATCGAGGCCCACTTCGACTTTTACCGCCTTTTTAGCCGCTACGCGGTCAGCCGCGACCGTACCCCCAAGCGCTGGCCGGCGCACGGCCGCTACCGCGGCTCCATCTTGTGGGCCAAGCTGCGCGGAACCAAGATTCTGTAAATCGGAACTCACTTAAGGTTCCGCGGGTGGTGCTTCAGCATCGTCTCGCGCAGCATGCGGTCGTCAAGGTGCGCGTACACCTCGGTGGTCGTAATGCTACTGTGGCCGAGCATGAGCTGGATGTAGCGCAGGTCGACTCCGTTCTGAAGCAGGTGCGTGGCAAACGTGTGGCGTAGGGTGTGCGGACCGATGACTTTGCGGATTCCGGCCAGCGCCGCCAGCTCTTTGAGCCGCAAAAACACCCACTGGCGGCTGACCTTGCGCCCGCGAACGTTCAAAAAAAGATGGTCCTCAAAGCCGCGCTGGGGTTCGAGGTGCACCCGCTCTGAGCTTTGATAGCGAGCAATCGCACGCAGTGCGGTGTCGTGGATCGGAACCACCCGTTCCTTGTCTCCCTTGCCGACCACCCGAACGACTCCGTCGGCTGCAAATACGTCGCGCACGCGCAGCTCGATGAGTTCCGAAACCCGCAGTCCGCACCCGTAGAGCACCTCAAGCACCGCCACGTCGCGCTCTGCCATGGGCTGTGAGCGGTCGATCGCGTCAAAAAGGGCCTGAACCTCATCCTCGGCGAGGTAAACCGGCAATCGCTTGGGCAGCGAAGGCAAATCCAGCGACAGCGCCGGCTGGTCCTCGCGCAGCCCTTCTTCGCGCACAAAACCAAAAAAGGCGCGCCACGCCGAAAGCCGCCGGGCCTGCGACCGCGCATTGAGTCCGCCCTCGGCCATCTCGCGTATGGCTTCGCGCAGCTCCTCGGCCGAAACCTTTGCCGCACTTCGGTCCCGCTCGACGCACCACAGCGCCAGCGCCTCCACGTCACGCACATAGGCCGACACGGTGTTGGGACTCATTCCGCGTTCCAACCTCAGGTATCCGTCAAACTGCTTTAGCGCCAGGTCCCACTTCACAAGGCCGAAGTTAGGCCCGACCCCGCTACTTCGTACCTTCGCCCCATGGTGATTCACATCGTGCACGGCATCAACTTGGGTCAACTCGGAACCCGTCAGCCCGACATCTACGGCACCCTGCGGCTCGAGGACCAAATCCCCATTCTGCAGACCTGGCTGGACGCGCACTTTGGCGGAACCGAGCTTCGCTCATTCCAGTCCGACGACGAAGGCGCTCTGTGCGCCTACCTCGCGGCCCACAACGGCCCCGACCACGCCTTTGTGATCAACCCGGGAGCCTTCACCCACACCTCGGTCGCCCTGCGCGACGCCGTGGCGGCCCTCACCTGCCCCATCATCGAGGTGCACCTCAGCCACACCTACGCCCGCGAATCCTTTCGCCGCGCCTCCCTCCTGGCCCCCTACACCCGCGGAACCATTAGCGGCCTCGGCTGGATGGGGTACCGGTTGGCGATTGAAGGGCTTGTTAGCAAGGCTGGCGAGGTTGGCTGAGATTGGCTCGTTGGCTGCTTAGCGAGGATGGCGAAGTTAGCTCGTTGGCTACTTAGCACGGTTGGCGAGGTTAGCTCGTTGGCTCGTTGGCGAGCACCGAATTTGAAACGACTCCATAAGTACGGATTTGCGGCGCAACGCCCGTAGCCCCAGAGGGGCTTTAGCTGCGGAGCAGCTTTAGCACGAGCGGCGCGAGTGCAGCCCTCTACCGGTAGGGGCGCCCCAGCAGCGCCGAGCCAAAGCCCACGGCGTAGCCGGCAAACATGACGGCGGTGGCTGCGACGCTGCGCAGACCGACTCCGAGGGAGCGGTTTTGGATGCTGCTAAGCACCAATACGGCGATAAAGTAGCCGTGAAAGAGGTAGACGGGCCAAATCCATAGGCCCGTGAGGTGCAGCGCGAGGGCAGCGATCCAAGCGAGCATAAATGCGAATGGAAAGGCGTGGGTGGGCTTCATTTGCCCTGAATGGCGCTTTGCCAGGGCAATTCGCGCGGAACCAAACCGGCGCACCTGGCGGTAAAACTGGCCAAGGGTGGCGCGGCGCTTGTGCCACACGACGGCTTCGGGGATGAGGCCCACGCGGAAGCCTGCCGCCCGCACCCGAATGCTGAGCTCGACGTCTTCGCCGCATTTGAATTGGGTGTCGTAGCCGCCGACGGCCCAAAAGGCCTCGGCGCGCATGCCCATGTTGAATCCCCTGGGGTAGTAGGTGGCGGTGGGTTTTGCGGAGCCGCCGCGGATGCCGCCCGTAGTCAGCACCGACGTCATGGCGAAGCTAATGGCCTTCTGGAGCGGGCTAAAGTCGGGCGGAGCGGCATCCGGGCCGCCGAAGGCGTCCCACGCGTCGCGGGCCAAGCCCTGAGTGACCGCGTCGAGGTAGTTGTGGGGCAGCAGGCAGTCCGAGTCCAAGAAGATGAGCCAGGGGGCCCGCGCCGCGGCGGCGGCTGCGTTGCGCGCATCGCTCACGGGGAGCCCGGCACGGTACAGGACCGTTACGCCGAGGCCGCTGGCCTCGGCGGCCGCCTCAATCTCGGGGCGAAGGCTGTCGTCGGGGGTTCCGTCAGATAGGATGACCTCAAAACGGCCGCGCGGCCCCGCAAGCTGGGCCGCGCTGGCGATGAACTCGCGGACCTCGTCGGGCCGCTTGAACGTGGGAGAAATGAGCGAAAACTCGGGCTCCGCGCTGCGCGCGGGCCCGAAGTGCGCCTGCTCAAGGCCATGGAGTAACTCAGCGTGCGCTGGAGTCGGCATGGGGACGGTTCAGTTCTTCGGCGATTCCGTACTCGGGACGGCGGCGACCGCTGCGCACCACGAGTTCCGCCAAAAGGCCGGTTACGAAGAGCTGGGTTCCGAGAATCATGGCCGTCAAAAAGATGTAGAACCACGGGTCGTCGGCAATCAGGCCGGGCCGCTGACCGCTCCAGAGGCGGGCGAGCTTGAGGCCGCCAAGGACCGAAAGAGCCACCCCGCTAAAGAAGAACATTACGAGGCCCCAGGTGCCAAAAAAGTGCATCGGACGGCGGCGAAAGCGCGAAACCATACTGAGCGTCACCAGGTCGAGAAGGCCGTTGGTGAAGCGGTTGAGGCCAAACTTGGTCACGCCGTAGGGGCGTGCGCGGTGTTCCACGACCTTTTCGCCAATGCGGGTAAAGCCCTGCATCTTGGCGAGCACGGGCACGTAGCGGTGCATTTCGCCCTGAACTTCGACAGCCTGAGCTACCTCGAGGCGGTAGGCCTTGAGTCCGCAGTTGAAGTCGTGCAGGTAGATTCCGCTCATTTTGCGCGCAGCCCAGTTGAACAGCTTGGTG
>CAIJMB010000103.1 GCA_903821715.1 uncultured Flavobacteriales bacterium | reverse complement strand
GTAGCTCAGCTGGATAGAGCATCTCACTTCTAATGAGACGGTCGCGCGTTCGAATCGCGCCGGGATCACAACAAAAAAAGGCGCCCAAAAGGCGCCTTTTTACGTCGGGAAGACAGGATTCGAACCTGCGACCCTCTGGTCCCAAACCAGATGCGCTACCACCTGCGCTACTTCCCGAGGTCGGCAAAGGTAATCATTAAGGTCACTAGTTGCGTTGTCGAAAAAAAAATGGGCAAACGACGAAAGTTTCAAAAGGGTTAAATGACCTTGAGCGGACTGTTTTCAGGTGCAAACAACCCACGCGTGTTCAATGGTACCATTTTATATGGAGGAGAGTCCTGCTCCAATACCAAGGTCCCCGTAACGGTGCCCACTTTGAATCCGAGTGTTATTGCTGCGTTCTTGGCTAACGTACAAGCCAACGGGGCCACGGTGGACTTCAATGCATCCGGCTCAGTAGGCAGTACCTACGATTGGTACTTTGGCGACGGAAACCAGTCACTCAATGCTGGCCCAATCGTGCAGCATACCTACGCCACCGGCGGAACCTACCTTGCCCGACTTATGGTAACTGAGTCTCTTTGCGGATGTTCGGACACCTTAGATGTTCAGGTACTGGCCAACATTGGCTTGGGTGAGTCCATTTTAGGGCAGACCCTGGCGGCCTTCCCGAACCCCAACACGGGTGTGTTCACAGTGCGTATTGCAGGAAACGAAGCCTTTGAAGGCCAACTCGAGGTGCTGAACGTGATGGGCCAAGTGGTGACAGCCACGTCGGTCGACAAGCGCAGCGCGAGCCTCGACGTCAACCTAGACCTACGCGACTACGCTAAGGGCATTTACATGGTCCTTCTCAGCGGATCAGAGGGCCAGGCGGTGCTCCGCGTTGTGGTGCGCTAAGCGTCCGTTTGACCTCTAAAAGAGTGAGGCCGCCTGGGTAACCGGGCGGTCTTCTTATTTGTTGTACCTTTGCGCCCGCATAACGTCCGCCTTGCCGCCTTAAGGGGCTTCGGTTCCGAAGGGAGGAAAGTCCGGACATCACAGAGCACCGCGCTACCTAACGGGTAGGCAGTTGAGGGGCAACCCAAGGCTGACAGCTAGTGCCACAGAGAGGGAAACCGCCAACGGAGCATCGTATGAGTAACGGGGGCAAGGGTGAAAAGGTGGGGTAAGAGCCCACCAGCGTCAGGAGCAATTCTGATGGCTTGGTAAACCTCGCGGGATGAAATGCCATGTAGGCTGGCGCTTGAAGACGGCTCGTCTGAGCCAGCGGGTAGGCAGATAGAGCAGTTGGGTGACCAACTGCCCAGATCAATGGCAAGGGCGCAACGCAAGGGGCGAACAGAATCCGGCTTACAGGACGATATGCTTTTCTACGACCGAAGGCTCCGCGGGTTGGGGCCATTTTATTAGGGCTTTTAATTCCATCCTCGCGATGTCAACATTTACTGAACTCGGCCTTCGCGCTGAACTCCTCCAAGCGATTGAAGCGCTTGGCTTTGAACAGGCTACACCTGTTCAATCCGAAACAATTCCCATTCTACTTGAGGCTAAAGGTCAGACCGATATGGTTGCCTTGGCTCAGACCGGAACGGGTAAAACGGCCGCTTTTGGCCTTCCACTTCTACACATGCTTCTTGAGGACGGCGAGCCGTCTGCCAAGAACCGTCCAAAGGCGCTGATTCTGGCTCCGACCCGCGAACTCTGCGTGCAGATTTCGACTGAGATGGAGAAGTACGCGACCGAAACCGGACTTCGCATGCTTGCCGTGTACGGCGGAGCCGCGATGCGCACCCAAATCACGGCCATGAAAAAGGGCGTGGATATTTTGATGGCAACCCCAGGTCGCCTTCTCGACTTGAACCGCCAAGGTCAGGTCCTGTTTGACGACCTCGAGTACATCATTCTCGATGAGGCCGACGAAATGCTCAACATGGGATTCTGGGACGACGTCCAAGAAGTCCTCAAGCAAGCCCCAGAGGGTCGCAACATTTGGTGCTTTAGTGCTACGCTGCCCAAGCCCATCGATTCGATGACCAAGACGCTCATGAACGACCCTGTTCGTGTGCAAATTGGCCAGCGCAACTCGGGTACCTCTACGGTGACCCACACCGTGTTTGTTGTGCCCAAGGAGCACCGCTACAGCGGATTGCGTCGCCTTCTTGACAGCGCGCCCGGGCTTTACGGTATGATTTTCTGCCGTACCAAAATCGAAACCCAGGAACTCGCCGAACGCCTTGTGGCCGAAGGCTACACCGCTTCTGCACTTCACGGTGACTTGAGCCAGCAGCAGCGTGACTTAGTCATGCAGTCGTTCCGCCACAAGCGCGTTAAACTCCTTGTGTGTACCGACGTAGCGGCTCGCGGAATCGACGTTCAAGACCTGTCGCACGTGATTCACTTCGGATTCCCGAATGATACCGAGAGCTACAACCACCGCAGCGGACGTACTGGCCGTGCCGGTAAGTCAGGTTCAAGTTGGGCACTCATCAACCCTATGGAGCGCCGCAAAATCGCCTTCATTCAGAAGATGATCCAGCGCGAAATGCTGCAAAGCCCGTTGCCTACCCGCGACGAGGTATTGGCGCGCCAGGTGAACCACTTTGCTGAAGAGTTCGCTGCCCACCCTGAGGCTCCTGAGGTAATCAAGCCATTGGTTGAGGCAGTAATGCCCCAATTCGAGCACATGACCTCTCGCGAACTTATCGAGCGCTTCTTTGCCGCAGAACTGCACGAGCTCGTGCAGCACTACGTGAACGAGCAAGCTGAGGTTCCGTCGGTGCGTCCCCAAAAGGACCGCAAAGAGCGCGGAGGTGATTTTGAAGAGCGCGGATCCAAGCGCCAGCGCGGAATTGATTCCCCACAGGAGCAACGCTTCTCGATCAACGTGGGCGAAACCCACGGCTTTACGTGGTTTGCCCTTAAAGATTTCTTGCGCGAATCTGCCCGCCTCGGCGAAGGCGAGGTCCAAGGTGTCAATTGTGGACCCGAGCAGAGCTACTTCAACGTGCCCTTGACCCGCATCGATGAAGTGCAAATGGCCCTGAATGGAGCTGAGATCAAAGGAATAACCGTAGAACTCGAGGCCGTAGAAGA
The DNA here is from genome assembly GCA_903821715.1 of uncultured Flavobacteriales bacterium. Classification (GTDB taxonomy): domain Bacteria; phylum Bacteroidota; class Bacteroidia; order Flavobacteriales; family Schleiferiaceae; genus TMED14. The sequence goes on along the minus strand of CAIJMB010000103.1, from coordinate 599 downwards.
TCAAGTTGGTCGTTTTGAGCGCGAGCGCGGACCCCGCAACGACCGTTTTGGCGGCGGACGCCCTCAAGGCAAGTTCGGTGACCGTGGCGGATACCGTGGCGGAAGCGACCGCGGAGGTTACCAAGGTGGCGGCGGTGGCGGCTACCGCGGAAGCAGTGACCGTGGTGGCTACCAAGGTGGCGGCGGAGGCGGCTACCGTGGCGGAAGCAGTGACCGTGGAGGCTACCAAGGTGGCGGCGGCTACCAAGGCGGCGGAGACCGTGGCGGCTACCAAGGAGGCAATTCAGGTGGCTACCAAGGTGATAAGAACCGCGGCGGCTCATGGACCCAGCGCCAAGAGACTCCCGATTGGGCACGCGGCGGAGACGACCGTGCCGACGCGTTCAACCGCGGTGCAAGTGATACGTCGTTCAACGGCCCTGACCGCAAGCCACGTTTAGGTGGTAAGCCCGGATTTGGCGGCAAGCCCAGCTTCGGCGGTGGCGGCAAGCGGTTTGGCGGAGGCCCTGGCGGCAAGCCCAGCTTTGACGGCGGCAAGCCCGGCGGACGCAAGCGCATGTAATCCAAGCCTCACGGCATAAAAAAAGCCGGCCCCAAGG
>CAIJMB010000102.1 GCA_903821715.1 uncultured Flavobacteriales bacterium | reverse complement strand
GTTGATGGGGCGCTCGGCGGGGTCGAGTTGGGCCACCGGAACCAGTTCCTTGTCCAAAAATCCGTCCTGCTGCAGGAACACCTCGTGCCGCTCGCTGTACGGGTAGTACATGTTGCTGCGAATGGCTTCCCACTGCTCGAGCTCGTCGGCGTCGAGGTCCAGCTTGGCGCACAGCGCGGCGTAGTCCTCGGGCTGGTTCTGGGCCAGATACTCGGCGCATTCAGCCGCGTACTCGAGGCACCAGGCGGCCATGAAGTTCGTGTAGTAATTGTTGTTGATGTTGTTCTCGTACTCGTTGGGTCCGGTCACGCCCAAAATGACGAACTGCTCTTTGTCGTCGCTCCAGTTCACGCGCTGGGCCCAGAACCGGGCGATGGCGACGAGTACTTCGAGTCCGCCCTCAGCCAGGTATCCGTAGTCGCGGGTGTGGCGCAGGTAGGTGTAGATTCCGTACGAAATCGCGCCGTTGCGGTGGATTTCTTCGAAGGTGATCTCCCACTCGTTGTGGCACTCTTCACCGTTCATGGTCACCATCGGGTAGAGCGCGGCTCCGTCGGTGAATCCGAGCTTGGCGGCGTTCTCGATGGCTTTGTCGAGCTGCTTGTAGCGGTACACCAGCAAGTTGCGGCCCACTTCGGGGTCGGTCGACGCGAGGTAGAACGGCAGGCAGTAGGCCTCGGTGTCCCAGTAGGTCGAGCCGCCGTACTTCTCGCCGGTGAATCCTTTGGGTCCGATGTTGAGGCGCGGATCCACGCCCGTAAAGGTTTGAAGCAGGTGAAAGATGTTGAAGCGAATTCCCTGCTGGGCGGAATCGTCGCCGTCAATCACGATGTCGGCAAGGTCCCACTTGGCGCGCCAGGCTTGGCGCTGCTCGGCGAGCAGGGTTTCGTAGCCCGACGCACAGGCCGCGGCGGCTTGGGCCGCCGCACGCGCCTCGACCTCAGCGGCCGGAGCGTTCATCGACGACACCACACCCACGTACTTGTGCAGGGTGATGGCTTGGCCCGCGTTGGCCTTGATGGTGAATATCTGCGAAGCGTAGCCTTCGCGGCCTACGGCCGCTCCGCCCCCGCCATCCACACGGCACTCCATGGCTGCCGCCACAAAAAAGTCGAGCTTTTTGGTGCGCGCCTTGACCCACGAACCCGCGCCGTGGCCCTCTTGCGCCCAAAACGTCTCGTCCCAGTTGGCGTCCGAATTCACCACATTAAAATCTAGGTAGGGCTCGAGCACCACCTCGGCGGCGCGGTCGACCGTCACCCGGAACTGCTGGGCCGAAACCTCGTCGCGCACAATGCTCAAGAAGCGCTGGGCTTCGACGGTCACGGTGGCTCCGTTCGCGAGCGCAGCGGTGAATCGGCGGGTGAGCACCCCGTGCTCCATGTCGAGCTCGCGGTAAAAATCCGAAACCTTGGCCGTGTACAAATCGACCACTTCGCCGTCGACACGCAGGTCGATGCCCACGTAGTTCACGGCGTTCAGGACCTTGGCGAAGTATTCGGGGTAGCCGTTCTTCCACCAGCCCACCTTGGTCTTGTCGGGGTAGTACACCCCAGCGATGTAGCTGCCGTTGAGGTGCTTGCCGCTAAAGGCCTCTTCGTGGTTGGCGCGGTGCCCCATGCGTCCGTTGCCGAGCGCAAAAAGGCTCTCGCTCATGATGTGGGCTTCGGGCGTCCAGGTCGTTTCGACGACGCGCCAGGGATCGATGTGAATGGGGGGCTTCATAGCGAGTTGCTAGTTGCTAGTTACGGGTTAAAGCTGCTGAGCCTGTTCAGGCGTCAGTTGGTCCAGGCCGCTGACAAGTAGGTCGGCGTCCAGTCCGTGGCCGATTCCGACCACCATCATGCCTCCGCGGCGGGCGGCTTCGACTCCGGCTTCGGAATCTTCGAACACCACACACTCCTCGGGCTTGAGTCCGAGGCGGCGGGCGCCTTCGAGAAAGACTTCGGGGTCGGGTTTTGACGCGGTCACGACGTTGCCGTCAACCAGGGCGTCAAACAGCGGAATCCAGCCTAAACGCTCCAAAATGAGCGGGGCGTTTTTGGACGCGAAACCCAG
>CAIJMB010000101.1 GCA_903821715.1 uncultured Flavobacteriales bacterium | reverse complement strand
TCAGTCACATCGTCACTTTGAAGCTTTGTGAAAAAAGTAAAATCCGGTTATAACCGAACGCCTGGCCGCGCCTCACGGCTTCGCCGGCACCAGAAACAAGAAACCAGCGACTAACGAGCCAATCTCGCCAACCTCGCCAACGAGCCAACGAGCCAACCTTGCTAACCTCGCTAAAAGCGGAGCGTTAGCGTCAGCTCCTTCCCATCGCGAAGCACGGTCACCGTGGTTTCGGCGCCGGGTTCGAACTTGGCGAGGGCCTCCATGTAGCCGGTCATGTTGGTGATGGTGTGGGGACCGAGGGCGACGACGACGTCTCCGCGCTGAAGGCCGGCGCGGGCAGCGGGCTTGCCGTCGGTGGTTCCGTCGATGCGCATGCCCTGGCCGTCGTAGAGGTAGTCGGGCACGACTCCGAGGGTCACCTTGAAGCGCGGCGTGTCGCTGGTGCTGCTCTTGGTTTTGGTGAACGGAATCTCTGGGCGGCTGTCGAGGTCGCGAATCACGGCTTCGACGAGTTCCACTACTTCGGCGAGGCCTTCGTAATTGATCAGGTGCGCATCGTCACTAGGCTGGTGGTAGTCGGCGTGCTGGCCGGTGAAGAGGTGCAGCACCGGTACGTCGGTCAGATAGAACGAGGTGTGGTCTGAGGGTCCGACGCCGCTGGAATCAATTTTGAGGCGAAAGCGGTCGGCGGCTCCGGCTGCCGCGAGGGCGGTGGGCCAGGCGGGCGAGGTTCCGACGCCGTACAGGGCGAGTTGGCGGGTGGCACCGAGGCGTCCGACCATGTCCATGTTGACCATGGCGGCGGGCTTGACGGGCAGGGCGGCCAGCTTTTTGGCGAGGTCGTTTGAGCCCCATAGGCCCTGCTCTTCGCCTGAAAAGGCGATGACGATCACGCTGCGCTGGAGCTTGGCGAGCTTAAGGCGGTAGGCCAGCTCGAGCACGGCGGCCACGCCGCTGGCGTTGTCGTCGGCTCCGTTGTGGATGGCGGAATCCTTGCCGCGGTAGAGGCTGCCTTCGCCGCCCCAGCCCCAGTGGTCGTAGTGGGCTCCGACGACCAGCGGAGCCAGTTTGGGGTTGCGGCCCGGCACGACGCCGACCATGTTGGTTCCGGTGACAGGAGACCCGTGGGCGACGCCGTGCACCTTGGGTTGGGCGCTAAAGGTGACGCGGTAGTCGGGGGCCAGTTCGTGCTCAGCCAGCTTGAGCGAAGCCATTCGGCCGCTGAGGTAGGCGGCGGCTTTTTGCTCCCCGCGGGTTCCGACTTTGCGGCCCTCCATCGCGTCGTCGGCGAGCACGTACACGTCGGCTCGGAGCCGTTCCACGGCCTTGGGTGATTGCGACCAAAGTACCAGTGGCCACAAGAGCAGGAATGCTAAAAACTTGGGCACGATGCTGAGGTTATGCTGGCTCACGTTCCGAACCTAACCATTTAAACGAACGCTTTAGGAGCATTGGTGTATTGATCGTGGTGAACACTCCCATAATTACCAAAATGCTAAAAAGCTCTACGCCAATCAAACCTTCTCGGTACGCGATGTTGGCGATAACTAGTTCCATGATTCCGCGGGCATTCAGTCCAATTCCAAGGGTTAATGCCTTTCGGTGGCGAAGGCCGGCAAATCGAGCGCCAAGGTAGCCCCCTACTATTTTGCTTCCGAATGAAACGCCGATGATTGCGGCGAGCAATCCCCATTCAGAGATTGACGAAAATCGGAACTCGAGACCAATTCCGGCAAAGAAAATTGGAGCTAAAAAGCCCATGGCCATACCGTGAGTGGTCTTCTCGAACTCTGCGAAGTGCGCGGCCCCGACCAACTCTTTGCTCAATAACATGGATGCAAAAAATGCGCCGATAATAAAGTGCAGACCGACGGCTTCGGTGAGTGAGGCAAAAATCAGAATGAAGGCAAACAAGATGGCCAGTAAGGACTCTTTTCCGCGCAATAAGTTGAGTAGCTTGTCAAGCTGTGCTTCAATAAAGTTCTCGCGGTCTGTGAGCTTGTTGATTAGTCGGTAGGCGAGGACGAGACCAGCAATGAGCAAAACAATTTTGCCAAGTGTAAGAGCAATGGTTAGACCAAGAACTTCGATACTTGAGTCGCCTGCATTATTCACATCCAGAAGCACACCCAAAATGGTCAGCGCAAGAACGTCGTCAAAAATCGCTACAGATATAATCCGTTGTCCAACTTCTGACTTTAACTGGCCAAGATCCATTAGGATGCGTACACTCACGGGCAAGGCCGTAATCGCAACACAAAGTCCAACGAAAATGGCAGGCACAAGTGCAAGGTCAAAGGCTGTTGCCACAGCAAATCCAGACCCGATGGGAATAAAGAATGCGAGGAGTGAGGTGGCTAAATTTCGACCCTTTGAGGTTTTGACAATGTCGCGAATGTTGATTTCGAGACCGGCAATAATCACCAATAAAAATACCCCTAACTCACTGATGACCTTTAACTCCTCGTTTCGGACCATGAAGTTCAGCATACTTGGACCAAGTACTACACCCGCCAGAATTTCTCCGATCATGGCGGGCTGCTTGAAGCGCTCCATAACCTCGCCAAAGACCCGAGCCAAGACCAAAAGCAGGAGCAGGTTGGCAAAAAAGGGCAAATGCAGGATGGGAAGGTGCTCCATGTCCCAAATATAGCGGAATTCCTAGCGCTTGCGCAGACGAATGCTCTTGGGCGTAACCTCGACGAATTCGCCGCCTTGAACGTACTCAAGAGCTTCTTCGAGGCGCAGCACCTTGGCGGGCGCGATGCGCATCTTTTCGTCAGAGCCCGAAGCACGCATGTTGGTGAGCTTCTTGCCCTTAATAAGGTTGACTTCGAGGTCGTTACCGCGCGTGTGCTCGCCGACAATCTGAGACTTGTAGATCTCTTCGCCGGGCTCGATGAAGAAGATTCCGCGGTCCTGAAGGCGGTCGATGGAGTAGGCGAGGGCGGTGCCCTGTTCCATGGAGATCAGCGAACCGTTCATTCGGCGCGGAATCTCGCCGCGCATCGGCTCGAATCCGGTGAAGCGGTGGTTCATGATGGCCTCACCCGCAGTGGCAGTGAGGAGCGCTGAACGCATACCGATGATTCCGCGGCTCGGAATGGTGAACGTAATCACCATGCGGTCGCCCTTAGGTGTCATGTTGGTCATTTCGCCCTTGCGAAGGCTGGCCATCTCGACGGCGGTTCCGCTGTTGGCCTCAGGAAGGTCAATGATGAGTTCCTCGACCGGCTCGCACTTGACGCCGTCGATCTCTTTGGTGATGACGGTGGGCTGCCCGATTTGGAGCTCGTAGCCCTCGCGGCGCATCGTTTCGATCAAGATCGAAAGGTGGAGTACGCCACGGCCGTAGACGTAGAACGAGTCGGCGGTGGCTCCCGGAATCACGCGCAGGGCGAGGTTCTTCTCAAGCTCTTTCTCGAGGCGGTCCTTGATGTGGCGGCTGGTGACAAACTTGCCCTCGCGTCCAAAGAACGGAGAGTCGTTGATCATGAACAGCATGCTCAGCGTGGGCTCGTCGATGGCGATGGTGGGCAGACCCTCAGGGTTCTCGGCGTCGGCGATGGTGTCGCCGATTTCAAAACCGTCGATTCCGGCGACCGCACAGAGTTCACCGGCGTGAACCTCACTAACCTTGGCTTTGCCGAGGCCCTCAAACGTGAAGAGTTCTTTGACCTTGGCCTTGGTGATGCTGCCGTCGCGCTTCACAACCGACACGTTGGCGCCCTCTTTGAGGCTGCCGCGGTGCAGGCGTCCGATGGCCATACGGCCTTGGTAGCTGCTGTAGTCCAGGCTGGTAATCAGCATTTGGGGCGTGCCAGTCAGCACTTCAGCGGCCGGAACGTGCTCGAGCACGACATCGAGCAGGTACTCGATGTTGTCGGTCGGAGTCTTCCAGTCGGGCCCCATCCAGTTGTTTTTGGCGGAACCGTAGACACACGGAAAGTCCAGCTGCTCTTCGGTCGCGTCGAGCGAGAACATCAGGTCAAATACCATCTCGTGCGCCTGCTCGGGGTCGCAGTTGGGCTTGTCGACTTTGTTCACTACCACAATCGGGCGAAGGCCCATTTGCAGGGCCTTTTGAAGCACGAAGCGGGTTTGGGGCATTGGGCCCTCAAAAGCGTCAACCAGTAGGAGTACGCCGTCGGCCATATTGAGCACGCGCTCTACCTCACCACCAAAGTCGGCGTGGCCCGGAGTATCAATAATGTTAATTTTTACCCCCTTGTAGGCGACGCTTACGTTCTTGGCGAGAATGGTGATTCCGCGCTCGCGCTCCAAATCGTTGTTGTCGAGAATCAACTCCCCGGTCTCCTGGTTCGTGCGAAACAGCTGGCAGTGGTGCAGGATTTTGTCAACCAAGGTGGTCTTACCGTGGTCAACGTGGGCGATGATGGCGATATTTCGAATCGGAGTCATAGGGTAGGTAAAAAGCGCCGCGAAGGTACGCCTTTCCCTAGACGTGGCCTCTTCTAGTCCAGATTATCAAATCGGTACAGCGGATCCAGCTCGTAGTCGTGCTGCAGTTCGCAGAGTGGATTGATGAGTCCGTCGGTGAGCCCGTAGACCCATCCATGTAGCGTGGGTGCCTTGCGTTCCTTCCAGGCGCGCTGGATCACACTCGTCTTGGCCAGGTTCTGAACCTGCTCGCGCACGTTGAATTCCACTAGGCGGTTCACGCGCTCGGTCGGGTCCTCGTTCACGTCTATTTCAGCGGAATGCAGACGGTGCACATCTTTAATGTTGCGCAGCCACTTGTTGATGATTCCGAACGAATTGTTGGTGAGCGAAGCCGCGACTCCTCCGCACCCGTAGTGGCCGCAGACAATGACATGTTCGACCTTGAGGTAGTGTACGGCGTACTCGAGCACCGACAGCAGGTTGAGGTCGGTGTGCACTACCATATTGGCGATGTTGCGGTGCACAAATATTTCGCCGGGGGCGGTTCCGGTAATGGTATCGGCCGGAACCCGGCTGTCGCTGCACCCAATCCACAAGTACTTGGGAGTCTGTATGCTCGACAGGCGGTTGAAGTACTGGGGGTCGTCGTGGCGACGGCCTTCAGACCATGCCTTGTTGGCTAAGAGGAGTTGATCGATATCGCGCATAGTGAGTTAAGACCAGGATTCGAGAATATGGGACTGGTGGGCAGCCCGGCGCACGGTGACGGCTACCCCTTTGAGGCCCGCGTGCGTCGCGTAGTCATGTATGACCTCGACGATGTCGGGGTCGATAAAGTCGGCTTGGCTGATGTCGACCAAAAGGGCACATCCGCGCGGAAGCTTTTCAAGTGACTCCTTGAGCTTGCCCTTGTTGAGAAAGCTCACGTTTCGGCGCAGCTGCAGGATGTAGTTAGTCCCCAGGTGGGTCAGCGAAATCGTCGATCGAAAGTCGTTGAAGGCGATAAACACGGTAGCGACGAGCAAGCCCACCGCGATGCCCTTGAGCAGGTCGGTAAGCAAAATCGCCACGACAGTGAGCGCGAACGGAATCCACTGAAGTGTGCCCTGCCGCACCAACGGGGCGACCACCTTGGTAGGGTGGGTGAGTTTGTAGCCCGTGGCGATCAAGATGGCAGCGAGCGTAGCGAGCGGAATTTGGTTCAGCACGCTCGTCAGGAGCACGACACTGAGGGCCAAAATCACGCCGTGCAGGATGGCGCTCCAACGAGTTTGGGCTCCGGCCTGCGCGTTGACGCTAGTGCGCACGACCACCGAGGTCACGGGTAGTCCGCCCAGAAATCCCGAAACCATATTGCCTGCTCCCTGAGCCAACAGCTCGCGGTTGGTCGGCGTCACGCGCTTCAAGGGGTCGAGTCGGTCGGCGGCCTCGATGCTCAAAAGGCTTTCAAGGCTAGCAATCAGTGCGAGCGTGAGTGCGGTGGCCCACACGGCGGGCTGGCTGATGGCTTCCCAGCGCGGAACCACCCACGAAGCCGACGACAGCTGAGGCAATTGCACGCGGTGGCTCGCGGCCACAGCCCATGCATCACCGAGGAGTTGGGGGAGCGCGGTGGCGAGCAGGGTTCCGCCGGCCACGGCAATAAGTGCTGAGGGGATGATTCGGCCCAGCTTTGTCTTGGCGTAGCCGATGACCTCGGCCAGCTGCAGCCAAAGGAGTGCGGCGATTCCGACAACGGCGGCGCCGGGACTGAGCGAGCCCAGGGCGTGGACAAGGGCAGTAAAGGTGTTGTCGTGGTCCGCTTGGTTAAAGCCCTCGTCGCCAAAAAAGTCGGCGTCGTATCCCACTAGGTGTGGAATCTGCTTGAGAATTAAGATAAGTCCGATGGCGGCCATCATTCCCTTAATCACGGTGTTGGGTACGTAGTGGCCCACCACGCCCAATTTGAGCAGACCCATCACAATTTGCATTACCCCAGCAAGTACCACGGCGACCAAGAAGATTTCGAACGAACCCAGGTCGCTGATCGCCGCAAGCACCACGGCGGTTAGGCCGGCGGCGGGACCCGAAACGCTCAAGGGCGACCCGCTCAGCGCGCCGATAATCACGCCACCAACTACTCCTGCGATGATTCCGCTGAGCATGGGTGCGCCAGAGCCCAGCGCGATTCCGAGGCAGAGGGGGAGCGCCACCAAGAACACCACCAAGGCGGCGGGCAGGTCTGCGTTGAGTTGGGGGCGGAACGTGGGCATAAATATTTTGGATTTCGAAAATAAGCGAATCCGATAGAAGAACACGAAACAGGTCCCCGAAGTTTTCGGGCAAAATCCGAGTGAGTTACTTTGAATCAAAAAGTTGAATGTAACTAAGTTGGATTACCTTTGCCGCCCTTTAAAACTCCTCGCCGATGCGTACCAAGTACCAAGACCTTATCGAGCAAACCTTTGAGTGGCCCCAGCAAGAATTCTCGACCGAGGACTCTGAGTTGCTCTGGCACGACATTCCGGTGATGGAATTAATCAAGCAATACGGGACGCCGCTTAAGGTGACCTATGTGCCCAAAATTTCTGAACACATTCAAAAGGCCAAGCGCATGTTCAACGTCGCGATGGCTAAGGTGGACTACCAGTCCGACTACCATTTTTGCTACTGTACCAAGTCTTCGCACTTTCAGTTTGTACTCGAAGAGGCCCTAAGAAACGACATTCACCTCGAGACGTCGTCGGCCTTTGACATCAACTTGATTGAGACACTCGAAGAAGAGGGACGCATCACCAAAGACCAGTTCGTCGTGTGCAACGGATACAAGCGGGCACAGTACACAGAGAACATTGCCCGCCTGATCAACAATGGGTGGACGAGTGTGATTCCGGTTTTGGACAACCGCGAAGAGCTCGACTTGCTCATGGAGCAGGTCAATCCAGAGAACGCGCATCCGGTCAAAGTGGGTATACGTATCGCAGCTGAAGAGGAACCTAAGTTCGAATTCTACACGTCGCGGTTGGGGATTGGCTACAAAGAAGTGGTTCCGATGTACAAGAACTACATTCAAAACATACCCAACGTCGAGTTGAAGATGCTCCACTTCTTCATCAATACGGGCATTAACGACACCGCCTACTACTGGAACGAGCTCAACAAAGCCGTGCGCGTGTACATCCAGCTCAAGAAGATTTGCCCTTCGCTCGACTCGCTGAACATCGGCGGCGGATTCCCGATCAAGAACAGTTTGTCGTTTGCCTACGACTACGAGTACATGGCCGAGGAGATCATTTCACAAATCAAGCAGATTTGCAACGCCGAGGGCATTGAAGAGCCGCACATTTTCACCGAGTTCGGCAGCTACACGGTGGGCGAATCCGGCGCGACCTTCTACAGCATCATGGGCGAAAAGAAGCAGAACGATCGCGAGAAGTGGTACATGATTGACTCGAGCTTTATGACCACGCTTCCCGACGCTTGGGCGATTAACAAGCGCTTTATCATGCTGGCGATCAACAACTGGGACCACGACTACGAGCGCGTGCTCTTGGGCGGACTCACCTGCGACAGCGATGACTACTACAATTCGGAGCAGCATTCCAACGCGATCTTCTTGCCTAAACTCAAGTCCGACACGCCCCAGTACATCGGGTTTTTCAACACCGGGGCCTACCAAGAGTCGATTGCTGGCTATGGCGGAATCCAGCATTGCCTGATTCCCGCTCCCAAGCATGTGGTCATCAGCCGCGACGCGAACGGAGAGTGGAACACCCGCCTGTTTGCCAAGGAGCAGAGCTACAAATCCATGCTCAAAATTCTCGGCTACTAAGCCTTTGGGGAGCCCCGGCGCCTCCGTACGTTTGTTCAGCAATCCTTTTAATTTTCTTCTGCCATGTCACGCGGACCCATTTCTCAGTTCATCGAAAACCACTACAAGCACTTTAATGCGGCCGCGCTCGTCGACGCCGCCAAGGGCTACGAAGCGCACCTGACCGCAGGCGGAAAAATGATGGTTACCCTTGCGGGTGCCATGTCAACCGCCGAGCTGGGCCGGTCGTTTGCCGAAATGATTCGCCAGGGCAAAGTGGATATCATTAGCTGCACGGGTGCCAACCTCGAAGAGGACCTCATGAACCTGGTGGCCCACAGCCACTACGAGCGCGTGCCGCACTACCGCGACCTGACGCCGTCTGAAGAGCGCGACCTACTCGACCGCGGACTCAACCGGGTAACCGACACCTGCATCCCTGAAGAGGAGGCCTTTCGTAAGCTGCAGCACCACATTCACAAAGTGTGGTCTTCCGCCGAGGCCAAGGGCGAGCGCTACTTTCCGCACGAGTACATGTACCAGATGATTCGCCTGCCAGAGTTTGCAGCCGAGTACGATTCCGCGGTAGACCCCGCCAACTCCTGGATGCTGGCCGCCGCAGAGCGCAACCTGCCCATCATCGTTCCGGGCTGGGAAGACAGCACGATGGGCAACATCTTTGCGAGCTACGTAATCAAGAGCGAGCTGAAGGCGAGCACCATGAAGTCGGGCATCGAGTACATGGCCTGGTTGGCCGATTGGTACGTAGCCAACTGCCGTAATCCCAAGAATCCGACCGCTCCGTCGGTGGGCTTCTTCCAGATCGGCGGAGGCATCGCGGGCGACTTCCCGATTTGCGTGGTTCCGATGCTCTACCAAGACATGGAAATGGAGGACATCCCCTTCTGGGGCTACTTCTGCCAAATCTCAGATTCGACCACGTCGTACGGTTCGTACAGCGGAGCAGTTCCGAACGAAAAGATCACCTGGGGCAAGCTCGACATCGACACACCAAAATTTATTGTCGAGTCTGATGCTACAATCGTTGCCCCGCTTATGTTTGCGTGGATACTCAAATGGTGATCTACCCCCATGGAAAAGCGACGCATTATCGTTGACTACAAGAACATTACCTCGGAACAGCTCTCGCTGATTACCGACCGTTACCCTGAGGGTTTTGCGCCCGAAGACATGATTTCGTTCAAAAATTCTAAGGGAGAGACCGTGCGCGCGGTTCCGTTGGAGACGAGCGACACCAAATATTTGTTTAAAGTTTCAATCGAAATGGAGCGCCGTATGGAGGCCTTCATGGACGAAGATGACGACAGCGAGCCCGCAACAGACGACGCTGCGCCCGACGAGGACGTAGCCGAGGACCTCGAAGACTAACACTCCTCTTTAGGATTTTCGGACGTAGCTCCCGCTGCGCGCCGCCACACGCCCGGACCACATCAATTGGGCCAGGGTCGCGAGGATGTCTTCAGTGGCCAGTCCCGTGCGCCGCTGAAGCTCTTCGACGCGCATCGGGCTACTGAGGTGTGCCAGCAGGGCGTCGGCGGATGGACCCATGTGGTGGGTTCGCTGCGTACTGGGGACGGAATCCCAGTTCATTCCATCCAGCAGCTGGGCGGGATGCAGCGCGAGTTCAGCAATGTGGTCAGCCACCAAACTCAAGCAGCCCTGGCTATGGACGTCGCTGATTCGCCCCGGAAGCGCAAATACGTTCCGGTGGTAGCCGTGCGCGACCTTGGCCGTAATCGACGCGCCGCTCTTCATGGACGCCTCAACTACAAGGACCCCGTCGCTCAAGCCCGCAATGATTCGGTTGCGCCGCGGAAAAAACTCGGCCCTCGGCGGAGTTCCAAATGGCCATTCCGAAATCCACGCGCCCCCCTCAAGCAGAATGCGTTCGGCGAGGCGCGCGTTGCGCCCCGGGTGGGCTGTCTCGAGCCCGTGCGCCATCACGGCCCAGGTCGTGAGGCCTGACCTCAAGGCCTCTTCGTGCGCGGCTGCGTCGATGCCCAGCGCGAGCCCGCTGACGATGCAGGGCTGTGCCAAAGCCAACTCGTGCACCCAGTATTCGGCCATCAGCAGTCCGTCCGGGCTAGGGTTGCGCGTGCCCACCACCGCGAGGCAGCGCGGCTCCTCGCGAAGGTGGCCCTTCACATACAGTACGGGGGGTGGATCCGGAATCTCAGCCAAGCGCCGCGGGTAGTCCGGGCTGCCCAGTACGAGTGTTTGGATTCCGTGGGCCCGGTGCTGTTCTTCGGCGCGCTGCAGTTCGTACACGGTCTGCACAACCACTTTGGTCCATTGCCCCGGAATCCGTTCTGAGGCCGATTGAAATTCGCTCCAGTTCGGTGCTAGTTGGCGCAGCCAGGTCAGTTTTTGACGGTGCGTGCGCTCAATGCGGTCGAGCGCCAGGCGGTAGTTGAGGTCGTCGTTCATTGGGCCAAGTTGGCACGGTGACTTTGTTCGAGTCGGTTGCCAACGTAAGCAAGCGTTTATTACCTTTGCCCTCCACTTGGGGGTATAGCTCAGCTGGCTAGAGCGCTTGCATGGCATGCAAGAGGTCGTCGGTTCGACTCCGACTATCTCCACTAGATGATCCCAAACCCCGCCCGATGAGGGCGGGGTTTTCTTTTTTAATGCGACGAGAGCTTGCGTTTGGTCGCTGTTAAAAAAGAAAACCATCCTCGCGCCGTGAGGAGGTTTGGGATTCCCTTCTCGGGAGGCCGCGGTGCACGTGAGCGCAGCGAGCGTACAACGACTATCTCCACCAAGTTTCAAAAAAACCCCGCCGAGTTTGGCGGGGGTTTCTTTTGTCCGTTGGTTTTTTGCTGCGGAACCACGAATCGATCCATTCGTGCGTCAAGGCTTTGGCGTACCCATGCGCTTGGACTGAAAGCGCTGAAGGTGCTCGTGGGCGTGCTCGTGCACATTGTCGAGAAATGCCTGGGCTTGGGGGCTTAGCTTTTTGCCTTCGGGCCAAATAAAGGACCACTGGCTGCGAATGGGGAGTCCGCGTACCGGCTGAATGAACAGTTTGCCTTGCTCGAGGTCGGGCAAAATGCTGACTTTGGGCATGATAGAATAACCCAGGCCGGCCTTGATCGACTGCTTAATGGCTTCGTTCGAGGTGAGCTCAAGGCTGCGCTTGACGGTGATTCCGTGCTGCTGAAGGTAGCGTTCCATCATTTGTCGGGTGGCCGAACCGGGTTCGCGAAAGAGAATCGGAATGCTTCCGAGGCGGTCAGGCGACCACACTTCGGCAGACACAGGGGGTTTTACACCGACCAGCACAAATTCATTCTCCATGAGTACATACTCTTCGAGGCGAAGTTCGGGCTTGATCGATACGAGGCGAGGTCGATTTCGTTGCCAGTGAGCTCCTGCAGTACCGTGCTTTTGTTTGAAACATTGAGGCTGATGTCCACGGAAGGATGCTGCTTGATGTAGGGGGCCAGGAGGTAGGGCGCGATGTACTTACCCGTGGATACCGTGCTAATGCGCAAGGGGCCGGTGATCTCGCCCTGGTAGGCGGCCAGACATTGATTGACTCCCTCGGTGCTGCGCAGCACTTCGGCCGCTTTGAGGGCAACCGTTTTGCCGAATTCTGTCAAGTACAGCCGCTTGTGTACGATTTCGGTCAGCGGAATCGCGAAGTTGGACTGAAAGTTTTTGAGCTGAATGGACACCGCGGGCTGCGAAAGGTTGAGCTCTTCAGCGGTCTGGGTGACGCTCAGGGTGCGCGAAAGACGCACAAAAATCTCGAGCTGGTGGAGGGTATACTTCATAAAAACATTTAATGCTCTTTTCGGTAACGCTAAATAAATATAAAAGTTTAAATAAGCGGAGTTTTGCCCTGTGAATTGGATTCCGTCGCCTGACCAAAGGGCTTTTGCAGCCACGAAGCACGGCAAAGACGTATTCCTCGGGGCGGTTTTTGGTCCGCACTGGGGCCTACACGTAGAGGCGGCCTACGTCGACACTGACCTTCTCGGAACCTTTAGCGGTGAGGTCCCCCGCGCAGGCGATGTGCGCAGCACGCTTCGCGCCAAGGTATCTATGGCCCTTTCCGTGCAACCTGATGC
>CAIJMB010000100.1 GCA_903821715.1 uncultured Flavobacteriales bacterium | reverse complement strand
GAATTTCAGCAAAAAATCTTAAGAGATCCTGCTGAAACGGGTACAAAGCCCTGAGACTGCGGCCTCCTTAAAGCCTTCGCGACTGAGGGTTTCGATGATTTCGTGAACACCTTCGCTTCCATACAGGTGGGGATGAAACTCCAGTATGAGGTGTTGTGTGTGCTGTGGAATCTGTGCCAACTGTGAGCGAAGCACGGCTTCTCCGCCTTCAATGTCCACGACAAGGACGTCGGGAACCATGCCGAGTTCACGCTCAATTCGAGAGAAATCCCAGTTACTTGAATCTGCTTCAGAATCAAGGTTCCACATCGCACGCCCATCCAATTCGCTTCCGTCAGTCTGAAATCCTGAAACGGCCACATGATCTGCAGATTTGAGTGGAAAAGCATATCCGTTGACCAGCCGCAATGTTTCTGGAACAGGACACCAAGTTGTGGCAAGCTGGTAGAGTTGTGGAGAAGCTTCGATGCTTACCACTCGACCATTAGGCCCAACTTTATGAGCGAGAATGCGGGCTAGAACGCCAATAGAACTGCCCATCTCAACCACGTGCATTCCAGGAGCAACTACCGAAGCAATTAGGTTGCGTTCATCGATTTCGTACAAGCCGTTGGCAATCCATCGCTTTGTACCAAAATTCAACTTAGCCCCTCGTACGGGGATTTCAACGCCGTCGAGCATGACACTTCGGGGCCAATACCACTCAGGAATGACGTACTTAAGCATCGCCCTCCGTGCGGCATACCACATGGAACGAAATGGACTCATCGCAGTTTCGCCCCGCAGTGCTTTTCGGCGCCCTCGAGCATGCGGTTTACGGCACCTTCAACCTGCTGGTCTTGAAGGGTTTTGCTTGAATCCCTGAAGGTGAGGCGCACACCGTACGACATCGTGCCTTCGGGTAATCCTTTGCCTTGGTATACGTCAAAGAGTTCAATGCCTTCGAGTGTCTTGACCGGTGCGGACTGCAAGCCTTCTACGAGGGTTCCATAGGCGGTGCCTACAGGGACTACGAGCGCAAGATCGCGCACCATTTTTGGAAACTTTGGCGGCTCGACGTAGGTGGTGCGCACCTTTTGGGCGGCTTCGGCCACGGCGTCCCATTGCACGAGGGCGGCGAGTACCGGTTTGTCGACATCGGTGGCTGCAAGGGCATGTGCGTCGGGCCATCCGAGGTACACGAGCGCGGCACCATTTGAGCCAACTAGGTCGAGGCGCCCCGACCAAAATCCGGCCACGTCTCCACCGGGGCGCTCAGTGTACGAAATTCCGAGACGCTGCAAAAGGCCGGTAACCAAACCCTTGAGCACCCCAAATGAGGCGGTCGTATTGGGGCGGCTAAAGTGCGCGTCGGGGTAGGTTCCGCATAGCCAAATTCCGAGTTCGCCCGACTCGTAGCGACCCTCGGGGGTCTGGCCGTAGCGGCGTCCGAATTCAAAAATCGCAAGGCGGTCCTCTTGGCGCTTGAGGTTGTATGAAATCGTTTCGAGTCCGCTGTACAGCAGGGTGGGGCGCATCACGCCGAGATCTTGACTGAGCGGGTTCAGTACGTGCACGATTTCTTCAGCCGGAATCGACGGGTGCTCGGCAAACCATGCCGCGCGGGTGAGCGATAGATTCATCACCTCGTTCAGGCCTTGAGCCACAAGGTAGTCAGCGGCCACGCGGCGAAGTGATTCGGGATTGCGGCGAGGTTCGGGCTGGCTGCGTACGCGAAGACCTTCGGGCTCGGCGAGGTTGTTGAATCCCCAGATGCGAAGCAGTTCTTCGGCTACGTCGGCCTCTCGGCGCACATCCCAGCGGTACACGGGTAGCCCCAAGGTCCAGTGGTCGTCCTTTTGGGCAATGACATCGATGTCAAGCGACTCTAAAATGCCTTCGCATACGTCATCGGACAGGCGTTCGCCGAGCAAGCGTCCGATGCGGTCCATCGAAACCAAGAGGGTGGGGGCTACGAAACGCGAATCGTTCGAGCGAGCCCAATCGAGTCCTTCAATTCGGGCATCGGGAAACTGGGCTTCGATCAGCGTCCAAAAAAGTTCAAGTGCAGCGAGACCCATGGCGGGGTCTACTCCGCGTTCGTAGCGAAAGCTGGCGTCGGTGTGCAGTCCGTGGCGGCGAGCCATGGCCCGAGTAACGACGGGGTCAAACCAGGCAGATTCCACCACCACCGAGGTCGTAGATGCCGAAACTCCCGAAGTTTGGCCACCGTACACTCCAGCGAGGCACATGACCTCAGTGGCATTCGCAATCACCTGGTCATCAGGGTGCAGCGAGCGCGGAGTACCGTCGAGGGTGGTCAAGGTTTCGCCCGCGTGGGCGTGGCGAACGACAATGCTTCCGCAGACGACTGAAGCGTCAAAGCAGTGCAGGGGGTGACCAAGGGCGTGCATCGCATAGTTCGTCGCGTCGACCAGCGCGTTGATCGGGTTGAGACCAATGGCCTTGAGTCGCTGCTGAATGGGCTCGGCCGAGGGTTGGCTTCCGACCACGCCGGTGATTTTAAGGGCGCCGTACTGGGGGCATGCGGCGGAATCTTCGACCTTGAGCACCGTAGCTCCACCAGGCGCTGAGCTGAGGTCCACGGTCGTAGGCTCGGTCCACATCACGTCGTGGCCGTCGCGCAGCAGCGAGGCGCGTAGATCGCGAGCTACTCCGTAGTGGCTCATGGCGTCCATTCGGTTGGGGGTCAGACCGATTTCGAGCACGTGGTCGCTCTCGAGGCCCAGGTACTCGGCCATTGGCTGACCGACGGGGGCGTCGGGACGAAGTACCATGATTCCCGCGTGGTCGTCGCTAAGGCCCAGTTCATCCTCAGCGCAGATCATGCCTTCAGAAGGCTCGCCGCGCAGTGCAGATTTCTTAATTACTAATGGTTTGTCGCTGCCGGCGGGGTAGAGTTCGGCACCAACCATGGCTACCGCGACTTTCTGGCCTTCGGCCACATTGCTCGCGCCGCACACGATGTTCAGCCATTCGGGCGCTCCAACGTCGACCTTGGTCACACGCAAGCGGTCGGCATTCGGGTGCTGGCGCACTTCGCGCACTTCGCCGACTACGATTCCGCGCAGTCCACCCGGAAGGGCGTCAAACACCTCGGACTTCTCAACTTCGAGTCCAGTAGCAGTGAGGCGTTCGCCAATCTCGGCGATGCTAAGGTGTGTCGGAAGGTAGTCCGAGAGCCAGTCCAATGAAATGCGCATAGCGCAAAGGTAGTTCGCCCTAGACGAGGCCGAAAATTATGGCCGCAAACAAAAAGTAGCGCACAATGATGCTCAATGCATAAATCCGGTACCAACGGGCGGGGAACTGCACCATTCCGGCAACGGTGCTGGCGGCCGGAAAACTCAAGGGGGTAAGCGCTGCCACCACGATCAAGATACCTCCAAATCGACGAAGTGGATTGAACAACGTAGCGTAGTTGACATGAACCCAACGGTGGATTTTTGGATTGCGGTGAAGCCGTCGCCCGACCCAGTAGCTAATGTTACCCGAAGCATATGATATGCCACTCAAAGCCGCAATACTAAGCCATGGCATGGGTTGGGATTGACTCCAGATGATGAATAGGTCCGCAGGCAGTATTCCCACCACAATTTCAGAGACGAACAGTGTAAGGTAGACGAGACTCCAGTGAACTTCATTTGTGAATCGCTCTGTGAGTGCTTGAATATCAATTACATAGTTGTTTACTGCCCACAGAACGCCAATAAGCAATGCAAGGGCAAAGAGAAGTTGCCGGGCCCCCTTGCGCATGTAGGTGTAGCCTCCTGTGATTTTGTACAATCGATGGGTAAGATGCACCGAGCGCCAAAATGGGCGAATTTTTGGTCTGGGCAGGTGCAGTCGAGGCTTCATCGGACTAAAGATACGCCCGTACGGAACGCAGGAATTGAGCCAAACTGATATTACTTCAAGGCGCCGTTCTAGGCGATTCGACCCCAGACCATTCGGCCCCGGGCATAGTCGCTAAACCGCGCTCTTAGGGCCGCGTGCTCGGGCTGTTCGAGCTGTGAATCCTCGTCCACAATGCGGGCGGCGGCGCGGCGCGCCCACTCGACCAGGGGGCCATCGTGCACCAAGTTGGCGAGCTTGTACTCCATCACCCCAGACTGGCGGGTGCCCATAAGGTCGCCCGGGCCGCGCAGCTGCAGGTCGACGTCGGCAATTTCGAATCCGTCGTTCGTGCGCACCATGGTCTCGATTCGGGTTACTGCGTCGTCGCTAAGTTTCGACGAGGTCATCAGTACGCAGTACGACTGCTCGGCACCCCGGCCCACGCGTCCGCGCAGCTGGTGCAGCTGGCTGAGTCCGAAGCGCTCGGCGTTCTCGATCACCATCACCGACGCGTTCGGAACGTTTACCCCCACTTCAATCACCGTGGTGGCCACCATGATGTGGGTTTCGCCGCGGGCAAACCGCCCCATCTCCCATTCTTTGTCCTCGGGGCGCATGCGGCCGTGCACAATGCTGACTTGGTATTCGGGCTGCGGAAAATCGCGGCACACGCTTTCGTAGCCGTCCATCAAATCCTTGTAGTCGAGCTTTTCGGATTCCTCGATCAGCGGGTACACCATGTACACTTGCCGCCCCAGCGCGATTTCTTTTTTGAGAAAACTCCATAGCGCCAGACGGTTGGCATCGGTGCGGTGCAGCGTTTGAATCGGTTTGCGCCCCGGCGGCAGCTCGTCGATCACCGACTGCTCAAGGTCTCCGTACAGGCTCATCGCCAGCGTTCGTGGAATCGGCGTCGCCGTCATCACCAGCATGTGCGGGCCGGGGCGGTTTTTGGCCAGCAGCCGTGCGCGCTGGGCCACGCCAAAACGGTGCTGCTCGTCGACCACCGCGAGTCCAAGGTTGTGAAATACGACGGGGTCCTCAATCAGCGCGTGGGTTCCAACCAAAAGGTGCAAGCTGCCATCGGCCAGATCAGCCAGCAGTTGCTTGCGGGCGGAACCTTTGACACTTCCGGTCAGCAGCGCCACGCGCAGCCCGAGGGGCTCGGCCCAATTTTCGAGCGACCGCGCGTGCTGTTGGGCCAAAATCTCGGTCGGAGCCATCAGCGCCGCCTGAAATCCGTTGTCCACGGCAAGGAGCATCGCCATGAATGCCACGAGGGTCTTGCCCGACCCCACATCTCCCTGAACGAGGCGGTTCATGGCGCCTCCCGACCCCATGTCGCGGCGGATTTCGCGCACCACCCGCTTTTGGGCTTCGGTGAGCGGAAAGGGCAAAATTTCTTCATAAAACTTGGTCAGGTGCGTGCCCACACTGGCAAAACGGTGTCCAGCTCTGCCGCGCCCCTGCTGTAGGCGCTGGTAGGCAAAAAGCAACTGGTCGAGAAAGAGCTCTTCAAACGCGAGGCGGTTGCGGGCGGCAGCGAGGGCTTGGGGCGACTCCGGATGGTGCATGCTGTGCACGGCCACCTCGCGGCGCGGCCACTTTTGGGTTTCGCGCAAGGATTCGGGCATCCAGTCGCTGCGGTCGCGGGCCGGATCCTCGAGCAGCGCGTCAATTTTTGCGGCGAAGCCTCGGCTGTGCAGCTGCATCGACCCAAGTCGTTCCGTCGACGAGTACATCGGGGTCAGGCCCGCTGCAGCGGCGGGTCGGCTCGAGGCACGCTCGACCTCGGGGTGGGCTATGTTCAACCCGTTTTTAAATGCGTTCACGCGGCCAAACACTATAACCTCTTCGCCCACAGGCAAGCCCTTCTCAACCCAGCGAAGCCCCTTGAACCACACCAATTCGAGCTCGTCGGGGCCGTCTACCAGTCGGGCGGTCAGCCGGCGTTTGGGTCCGGATCCGACCGTCTGCACCCCCGTCAGCAGACCCCGAACCTGAACCTCTGCCGGACCAGGCTGCAGCTCGCGAATGCGCAGCACCACGCTGCGGTCGATGTAGCGGTAGGGGTAGTGCGCCAGTAAATCCCCAAACGTGCGCAGACCCAAGTCGCCCGCAAGGGCTTCGGCCCGTAACGGACCGATTCCTTTCAGGTAGGCGAGGGGGGTGTCGAGCCAGCGCGAGGACATACCCAAAAATAGGGCTATCTTCCGCCGTCGCTATGGAATACCGTTCCCAAAATGCCCGCCAGCGCGAACTTGGCTTGCGCATCGCCGATGGAGCGCTGCTCGCCGTCCTCTTTTGGGGCGGAGTCGCCCTGCGGTTCGGCGACCTTCAAGCCGAAAACCCTGCCTACTTTGACCACTACCTGCGTCTGGCACAGTGGCTTGGAATCTTTTGGTTCCTGCTCGGCTGGGTGGGTCAGCCCTACCAGCTCGCCGTGGGCGTTGAGCTTCGCACGGTCGTCGCCCGCTTCGTGCGCCAGACGGGCCTGCTGCTCGCCTTGACCGCGCTCCTGGTGGTGTCCCTCAAAACCTACGTGTATTCTCGTGTGTTTTTGGTCGGAATCTTTACCTCGTACCTCAGCCTTGGGGCCCTGCTTCGCGTCGCCTTTGTTCAGGCGGGCCGCTCTCGGTTTCGGCGCGGAATCGGACTCGTCGGCGTCCAAGGCCTCGGCGCGTCGCCGATGTGGGACCTCATCGCACGCGAATTGGCCGAACGCCCCGACTATGGCTACCGCTGGTTGGGGACCGTGGAATCCCTCGACGGGGTTGATTCGGATGCCGCCGAACTTTGGTTGACCCCGGACCGGGTGCTGGCCGAACTCGATGCGGCTGAAACCCGCGGGCTCCGCTTGCGTGTGGTTCCGGACCTGGCTGCGTTGCCCGCGTCGCGCACCCAGTGGTCCGCCCTGGGCAACGTTCTGCTGCTGGACTGGCGCCGCGAGCCCTTGGCTTCGGGTTGGGCGCCCACGGTGAAGCGGGGTGTTGATGTGCTGGGTTCCGCCATAGCATTGATGCTGCTCGCGCCGATGATGGCACTGATTGCGCTTTGGGTGCGCCAACGGAGCCGTGGCCCCGTACTGTTTGCGCAGGTGCGCTACGGATACAAAGGCGAGCCCTTCACGATTTGGAAGTTCCGCAGCATGGACGCCACGTCGCATTCGGACCTGCAGGCGGTTCCCGGCGATGCGCGGGTGCTGCACCCTTGGTTGCGTACGAGCCACCTCGACGAGCTGCCCCAACTCTGGAACGTCCTTCGCGGCGACATGAGTCTCGTCGGACCGCGCCCCCACATGGAAAGCGACACGCAGCGCTACGCCGACGCGGTTCGGGGCTACGGAATCCGCCATTGGGTACGCCCCGGAATCACCGGTCTCGCCCAAGCACGCGGGCTGCACGGCCACACCGACGAAACCTCAATGGCTGAGCGCGTCAAAGCCGACGTCTACTACGTCGAGCACTGGTCGGTGGCACTCGACCTCAAAATCATGCTGGCTACGCTGCTACGGGCGCGGGGTTGGGTGTAAGCCTATTGCACTATGAACGAAGTATTCAGTGCTTCAAAATTTTGAAGTGGTGAACAGTCCCATGAAACTCTATATCAATGAGGTACATGCCAGAAGGGACGTTTGCTAAATTGATAACTGAGGAATTTTCAACAACACGAACTAGTTGTCCAGTGGCTGACTTCAGCTGAATTTTAACATGAGTATCAGATGAAATTCCGCTGATTTGAACAAAATCTTGGGCGGGGATTGGCTGAAGAAACAGTTTAGTGCTATTCGACTCATGCATTCCAATACCATTGAGTTCAAGGACTGAGCACGTTGTATACGTTCCGCACGAATCACTCGCAGTCAAACATGCTTGGTATAGTCCAAAAGTGGTATAAGTGTGTACCGGGTTTGGCAAAGTCGCACTATATCCATCACCAAAGTCCCAATCGTAACTAGATGCGGTCTGGTTTACGCTGGTGAATTGTACCGTTAATCCGGTATTAGTATGATTCCAGGCCGAGGATAGACTATCGCATAGACTAATGGTGTCGCACGTGGTAGCGGTGCCACATGAGTCAGTTACAGTGTGGCACACCGCGTAGCTGCCTTGAAGTGCATAGGTGTGGGTTGGATTTGGCAGGGTTGACATGTATCCGTCTCCGAAATTCCACATGTGCGTGGTACCTGCATTTAGGTTGGGAGCTGGAGAGAAGCTCACTTGTAGTGCAGTCACTTTGGTGTGGTTGAATTGTGGCGAACCTTGGACGCAGCTGTAGTATACTACGAGCTTGGGACGTTTGTTGGGGTCGGGGTGGTCACCAGATGAACATACGACTGATCGGTAGGGGGTTTCGTCATTGAGTTTCATGCCGAATCCAAAATTGACGCCTGAAGAAAGATGGTCGTTCACAATGGGTGTTACATCAATCACGTAATCTTGGGTGTTGCTAATAGATTGAAGTACACTTACAGTGTTTAAACTGCTCAACGCGGGTTGATTGGACCAGTTTACCGTGCTTGGAGTCCATGCCGAAGCTACATTGTATACTGAAAAGTCATTTTGACCAGTATGGATTCCGCCATGAGATGTAGAAACAGTATTGCAGTACCAAAAGAGTTTGGCGCTGTCGATGGAGCTGACCGGAATGCTTGAATAGTCGAACTTAATAAAAAACCTCTTGGTTGAGGGCGTGCCTCCTGCAGTCCATTTAGATATAGTAGCGTCTTCGTGGGTACTGTAATTGTTTGTAGGAAACACGTCTACTATCATGGCGTCTTGGTTCGTTCCAGGCCCCGGGCGGAGCACGACTGCAGTCGTTTGAGCATTGAGATTGCTACCTAGAAAGGAGAGCAGTAGTATGATGGAAATCAAAAACCTAGATTGGTCCATTTTAGTGAAAAATTGATGCTAATTTACTTTTTAAAAATTTCCAAATCAACTTGCGCCGACATGTGGGTTAAGGTTGAATCGTACTGATCCACGATCACGGGCCAACGGTATCCGCGGTCAAGGGTCGCGCGGTGGTCGCGCGTCAGGGTCGCGCGCTGCGTCCAAGCGTGCGTGAGCTGCTCGCGGGCGCCTTCCGTGGTAAAATAGTGGGCGGAATCGCCTAAAATTCCGCGATTGAAAGCATTGTCGTGGGCGGCAATCGCGCAGCTGGCGGCCATGGCTTGAAGAAGGCCGGGATTGGTTCCGCCCGCCGAATGCCCGTGGATGTACAGCCCGCAGTGGGCGCGCAAACTGTCGAGCAAGCCCGCGTCGAATATGCCACCCAAAAGATGTACGTTCGGCAGCTGCTGAAGGGCGCGACCCTCAGGGTTGCTGAATGGGCCCACCACCACCACGGGTGCCACGGGGCTCAGCGCCTTGGCGGCCACCAGGACATGGTTTTCAGGAACCAATCGGGCAATGATGAGTACGTAGCCACCGGGCTGGAGGCCCAGCGAGGGGTCGAGTTCGCCAGCCGTTTTAGGATCGTCGACGCCGTACGCAATTTCGGTGCAGGGCTTTGGGTAGCGGGCCGCGTAGCGCGCCATTTCGGGGTGGTCGGCGACGAGGAGGTCTGCAGAGAGTGCCGCAGTGCGCTCGGCCCACTTGAGGTAGCGCTGCACGGCGGGTCGGTACTTGCCGCGCATCCACTCGAGGCCGTCGAGG
>CAIJMB010000099.1 GCA_903821715.1 uncultured Flavobacteriales bacterium | reverse complement strand
GGGCAATGCGGGCGCTGGGGCAGTCATGGGGCTATTTGTAAATGGAGTCGGGATTTTTCAAGACCGGGTCCACCGCCTGCCATTGGCCGTCTTTCAGGACACTAAAAAAGCAGCGAAAGAGGCCGGTTTTGAGGTGAAGGTGGGCAAGTTTCCGTTCAGCGCTTCGGGCAAGGCCTCGGCCGCCGGAGCTAAAGACGGATTCGTGAAAATGATCTACGACGCCAAGTACGGCGAGCTCCTCGGAGCCCACATGATCGGCGCCAACGTCACCGAGATGATTGCCGAGATCGTGGTTGCGCGCAAGCTCGAGACCACCGGAATGGAGCTGCTCAAGGCCGTCCACCCGCACCCGACCATGTCTGAAGCCGTGATGGAGGCCACTGCGGCCGCCTACGGTGAGGTAATTCACCTCTAGCCGTGGCAAACCCCTACGCGCTCCGTGCCGACGGCCTCAGCCTGGCACGGGGCGCTTTTTTATTGTCGGTTCCGGAGTGGTCGGTGGCGCCCGGCGAAGTCGTGGCGCTTTACGGCCCCTCAGGTTCAGGCAAGTCCACGCTGCTTTCGCTGCTCGCTGGCCAAGTTTTTGCCGACTCGGGAGATGTTTGGGTGGGGCGGAACCCGCATTCGCGGGATCGCCTGATCGCTGGGCATCCCGGGGTGGTATGGGTTAAGCAGGATTTCGGCTTGTCTCCGTACCGCAGCGTGCGCGACAACCTGCTCGACCTTGTGCTGGGCAAACTCGACGGCGAAGAAGACCGACTGGTGCGCCGCATGATGCGCACATTGGGCCTCGGAATGGATCCGTCGCGTCCCGCCCACAGCCTCTCGGGTGGAGAGCAGCAGCGCCTGTCCATTGGGCGGGCCCTCTTGGGCCGTCCGAGGGTACTTCTGCTCGACGAGCCCTTTAGCCACGTCGACGGATTCCATAAAGAACGCCTCCTGCAGCTGCTCACCGCGTGGCAGCGCAAAACCCGATGCACGGTAGTGCTCGTCGCCCACGACGTGCGCGATGCCGCCCGCTGGGCCCACCGCATTGACGTGCTTCAAGACGGACGCATCGTCGAATCAGGCTCGGGCGCCCAGCTCTTCGCTGCGCCCCGGACCAAACCCATGGCCTACGCCTGGGGGCCAATCAATGAATTGCCCTGGGCCCGAGTGCCCGAAGGCCTGCGTGCGCACCCGCACGCGTTCCGCCAGGGACGCCGCTGGTTTCTGCGGCCCGAATTCCTTTACGCCGAGCTTCTCGCCCAAACCTGCGGTTCGATGAGCGAACTCGAGCGCTGGACCGAGGGCGGAATTACCTACGTTCGCGCCTCGGCGGGCGGCCTTCACTGGCTGCTTCGCGAAACGGACGCTCGTTAGGTCGGGGTACCACGTAGGTCGCGGTCCGCTTGGTTCCGGATCGTATCCAGTGACCATGGTCGCTTCCCAACTTGAGGTCGCGGCTAGCCGTGGGCTCAGAAATGGACGGAAAGAATTCGAGGTAGTCCTTGCGGGCAAAGCACGGGGGTCCGTATTCGACGAAGTACTGAATTCGATCCTCACTGCATTGCGGCGGACTCGGACGTTCGTTCAAAAAACCGCGAAGGGTCTGCGCCAGGATTCCCAGCATAAATTCTACAAACGGCAGCGAGGTACCTGAGCGATCTGCCCTCGCGAGGGCTTGGTAGTACGCGTCGCGTTCGCGGTCAAGCACCTCTTCAATGCTTAGTTGGTCAAAAATCGGATGAATCTGGCGCAAGAGCACGGTGTGCCAAAAGCGTCCTAAGCGGCCGTTTCCGTCCGCAAACGGATGAATGAATTCCAACTCGTAGTGAAAGACACAGCTTGCCACCACAGGCCCCAACGGAGCACTTTTGAGGGAAGCAAACAGCGAACGCATGAGGCCCGGAACAGCCGTCGCGGGTGGCGCGACGTGCACGATGCGTCCGCCTTGCTGTAGGGCCACTGCCGAGCTTCGGTAGGCACCCGCGCGCGGAATCAGTCCGTCCATAAAGGCTAAGTGGGCACTCTTGAACGAGCGTTCCTTCCACGGGTTGAATGATTTGATTCCCTGGTACGCGCGCAGGGCATTTTGTGCGGCCCGTTCCCATTCCGTTCGCGCGGGTGCGGCGTAGATTTGGTCGACGTGCTCGCGTGTGAGCGGACTGCCCTCGATCCGCAGGGTTGAGGTCACCGTACGGCTCCAATACACGCTTCGGTTGGGGTTTGGTGCGGAACCCAGTCCCGCATACGTAAGCGACCCAAGAAGTTCGTGAATGTCCGTTAAGTATTTAATGCACTGATCATTAAGCGATACGTCTCCAAGCATGATACTATCATTTGATGCTAAATTACATCCGCTAGCCGTGGCAAACGTTTACCACAAAAGAAAACCGCCGGCTCCTGGCGGAACCGGCGGCTTCAAGTAGTAGCTCTATTCGATTTATTTTACCTTCTCCACAACGGCCTTGAACGCCTCCGGGTGGTTCATGGCCAAGTCAGCCAATACCTTGCGGTTGAGTTCGATGTTGTTGGCGTGGAGCTTGCCCATCAGCTGGCTGTAGGACAATCCGTGCATGCGAGCACCCGCGTTGATACGGGCAATCCACAGGGCGCGGAAGTTGCGCTTCTTAGCGCGGCGGTCACGGTAGGCGTAACCTAGGGCTTTTTCGACGGCGTTTTTGGCGACCGTCCAAACATTTTTGCGGCGACCGAAGTAGCCTTTTGCCATTTCGAGTACGCGCTTGCGGCGTGCACGAGAAGCAACATTATTTACAGAACGTGGCATAGAAAATTGATTTTTGGTAACGCGGACCGATTCGGTAGGGAACTACGTGGCGGACTCTTAGGGGCGTTTACGCAGGGTTGATTAAACCAGAGAACAATACAAAAAAGGATTACAGAACGAGCTGCTCCTTCACAGATTTTACGTCAGCGGGGTGCACCAACGTAGCGTGGGTCAGGCGGCGCTTGCGGTCGGTAGCCTTCTTGGTCAGAATGTGGCTTTTGAACGCGTGCTTGCGCTTGATTTGGCCAGTACCGGTCAGCTTGAATCGCTTCTTGGCGCTGGATTTAGTCTTCATCTTAGGCATGGTACAGATCTATTATTTGAGCTACTATTTCTTTTTTGTTGGAGCGATCAAGATAAACATCCGCTTTCCTTCAAGGTGGGGCAGGGCCTCCACTTTGCCGAGGTCGGCGACGTCCTGGGCTAACTTGAGGAGCAGCAACTCGCCTTGTTCTTTGTAGATGATGGAGCGTCCACGAAAGAACACGAAGCTCTTCAGTTTGGCACCTTCTTCTAAGAACTTACGGGCGTGCTTGAGCTTGAACTCGTAGTCGTGGTCGTCCGTTTGGGGTCCAAATCGGATTTCCTTGATGACTACTTTCTGTGCCTTGGCTGCGATTTCCTTCTGCTTTTTCTTTTGGTCGTACAAGAACTTCTTGTAGTCAATGATTTTGCAGACGGGGGGATCGGCATTTTCGGCAATCATCACCAAGTCGAGCTCGTCGGCTTCGGCCATGGCCTGTGCTTCACGAGAATTGATGACGATGGGTTCTTGCCCGTCCCGCACAAGGCGGACTTTCGGCACACGAATGTGCTCGTTAATCTTGTGGGCGGCTTCCGGCTCGCGGTAGCCACGTCCTTGGCGGGGTCCCGAAGGTCTATTGTTCCTCAGAGGGGTCAGGTTTTAAATTTATCTCTTTACTCACAGGGCAGAAAGCCGTTCGGCCACTTCGGCATGTACGCGCTCCGCAAACTGGGCGGGCGTTTCAGCTCCGAGGTCTCCTTCACCGTGGCGGCGGACCGATACGGTTTGGGATTCCTGCTCTTTCTCGCCGACCACCAACATGAACGGGACCTTGCGCACTTCCGCGTCGCGGATCTTGCGTCCGACCTTTTCATTCCGGTCGTCAACGAGGGCGCGAATATCGGACATTTCGAGCAGATTCACAACCTGTTGGGCGTAGTCATTGTAGCGTTCTGAGATCGGAAGCACCACCGCTTGCTCGGGGGTGAGCCATAGCGGGAAGTTTCCGCCGCAGTGCTCGAGGAGGACGGCCACGAAGCGCTCCATTGAACCGAAAGGCGCGCGGTGAATCATCACCGGGCGGTGCATCTCCTTGTCGGCGCCTTTGTACTCAAGCTCAAAGCGTTCGGGCAGGTTGTAGTCGACCTGTATGGTTCCGAGCTGCCACTCGCGTCCGAGGGCGTCGCGCACCATGAAGTCGAGCTTGGGCCCGTAGAATGCGGCTTCACCGTATTCAATGACGTAGGGGAGGCCCTTGTCTTGAGCGGCCTTGATGATGGCTTGCTCGGCCTTTTCCCAGTTTTCGGGCGAGCCGATGTACTTGGTGGGATTCTCGGGGTCGCGCAAGCTCAATTGAGCCTTAAACGACGGAAAATCAAGTGTTTTGAAGATGTACAAGACCAAGTCGATCACCTTCATGAACTCATCCAGAAGCTGGTCTGAGGTACAGAATAGGTGGGCATCGTCCTGCGTGAATCCGCGCACACGGGTAAGGCCGTGGAGTTCGCCACTTTGCTCGTAGCGGTACACGGTTCCGAATTCGGCAAAGCGAAGCGGAAGGTCGCGGTACGAGCGCGGTTGCGACTTGTAAATCTCGCAGTGGTGCGGGCAATTCATCGGCTTGAGGAGGTACTCTTCACCCTCTTCAGGCGTGAGAATCGGCTGAAACGAGTCCTTGCCGTACTTCTCGTAGTGGCCCGAGCACACGTAGAGTTCTTTGTTGCCGATATGCGGCGTAATGACCGGCAGGTATCCAGCCTTCTTTTGGGCGGCCTTTAAGAAGTTCTCGAGGCGCTCGCGAAGTGCAGCGCCTTTCGGAAGCCACAATGGCAATCCCTGGCCGACGCGCTGACTGAAGGTGAAGAGTTCAAGTTCGCGGCCCAACTTGCGGTGGTCGCGCTTTTTGGCCTCTTCAAGCAGTGTCAGGTGCTCTTCGAGCATGCTCGCCTTGGGGAAGGACACTCCGTAGACACGGGTGAGCTGTGGATTCTTCTCGTTGCCGCGCCAGTAGGCTCCGGCCACGTTCATAATCTTGACGGCCTTGATGTAGCCAGTGTTCGGAATGTGTCCGCCGCGGCAGAGGTCGGTGAAGTTGGCGTGGTCGCAGAACGTGATGGTTCCGTCTTCGAGGTTCTCGATGAGTTCCGTTTTAAACGGATTACCCGCATAGGTCGCCAGCGCCTCGGCCTTGGTCACCGAACGCATGCGGAATTCAGCCTTCTCACGGGCGAATTCGAGCATCTGCTTTTCGAGTTTCACAAAATCTCCCTCGCCAAAGGCTTCGCCGCGAAAGTCCACGTCGTAGTAGAATCCGGCCTCGATCGAGGGGCCGATGGTGAGGTGGGCGTTGGGGTAGAAGTGAAGCAGCGCTTGAGCGAGCACGTGTGCTGAGGAGTGCCAGAACGCCGCTTTGCCTTCGGGTTGGTCCCAAGTGAAGAACACGAGGGTTCCGCTGCCGGCAAGGGGCTCGTTGAGCTCAACGGTTTGCCCGTTCCACTTTGCGGTGAGGGCGTTTTGGGAGAGTCCGCGGCTGATGGATTCGGCCACCTGCATGGCCGTGGCGCCGTCGGAATAGGTACGGACAGAGCCGTCGGGGAGGGTAATGTCAATCATGGCTTCGCTACAAGTGAAGGAGGCCCAAAGGTAGGGCGGGTCCGTATCTTTGTCGGCCATGACGCACGACGAAATTTTGGCGGTTTTGAACAGCCGCTGTGCTGGAACCCTGATGGAAACGCTCGGCATCGAATACACTTCGATGACCGACGACAGCTTGACGGCGCGGATGCCCGTCACGTCCGGTCATTTGCAGCCCGTCGGCTTGCTGCACGGCGGAGCTACGGTTGCCTTGGCCGAGACCGTCGGTAGTGCGGCATCGCAGATTTTTTTGGCGGATCCGCATAATTTTGTCGCTGTGGGCCTCGAAATCGCGGCCAACCATGTGCGTAGTGCCAGAAGTGGCTACGTCTTCGGAACCGCGACCTTTTTGCACCGCGGCCGCACGACGCACGTGCTCGAAATCCGAGTGAGCGACGACGCCGGCAAGCTGATTTCGTTTGTGAAAATGACCAACGCGATTGTGCCGCGCGAGCACAAAGAGCGGTCGTGAACGGACTGGCTTGGATCCGTGAGGCGGGGCAAGAGGCCCAAGCGTGGGAGCTCAAGCCCTCTGCGAGCGGAAACTTCGGTGTCGCCCCGTTTCGCGGGCCCATTCAGCGGTTTGAAGCCCTAGATCGCGGGCAAGGCGCCAAGGGTCGCGCGTGGATGGCCGCGGCTTTAGGGGCCTTAGAGCTTCCGAACCTCAAGCCGACAGACTCCCACGCGGCGAGCGACTACGTCCAGCTGGTCGAACAGGCCCGCCAGGCCTGCGCCGACGGAGTTCTCGAGAAAGTGGTGCTTTCGCGCCGCAAGGCCTACCACCGAAGCAGGGTGCAGCCTTGGGAGGCATTTGAACGCCTTGCCGAGGCCTACCCGCACGCCACCGTTTTTTTGATTCAAACCCCTGGCGGATCCCTGTGGATGGGCGCGACGCCCGAGTGCCTCACTGAAGTGCAGGGGGCTAAAGTCCGTACCATGTCGCTGGCCGGAACTCGGTTGCGCGGTAGCCAAGGAGCCTGGGGCCTCAAAGAGCGCGAGGAACAGCACGTCGTGACCAAGGACATCGTTCAGATGCTTCAGGCATTGGGCGTGGACCAGGTGCAGGTCGAAGGGCCAAGCGTTCTCGAGGCCGGCCCCGTAGAGCACTTGTGCAGCCACATCGAAGGTCGCTCTGCAGGCCTAAGCGCTTGGGACATTGCGGGCGCGCTCCATCCGACACCTGCGGTGGGTGGTTTGCCTCGGGCACAGGCTCAGGCCTTCATTCGCCGCCATGAGGGCTACGACCGCCGCAACTACGCCGGGTACTTTGGTTGGACCTCTACCGAACGCTCGATTTTTTACGTGACCCTGCGCTGCGTCGAATGGGGTTCTGACGGCTTTTTGGGCTACGCGGGTGGCGGAATCACCGCCAAATCCGACCCCGTCGGCGAGTGGGCCGAGACCGAGCAAAAACTTCAGACGCTCGAAAACGTTTTACTCGGGTGAACACTTCATCGGCACAGCTCGCAGCGCTTCTTCGCGACCGGCTCTCACGACACGCTTGGTCGGGCTGGGTAGCTTCACCAGGTAGTCGCTGTGCGCCTTTGATTATGGCATTTCAGGAACTGCCCGTGCGCAGCCAAGTGCTGCTGGACGAGCGTTCTGCGGCCCACTGGGCCCTCGGCGCGGCCATCGCGACGGGGATACCTGCCTTTGCAGTGTGCACGAGCGGAACCGCCGCCCTCAACTACGGTCCCGCCGTGGCGGAGGCCTTTTACCAGCAGGTTCCGCTGCTCGTGATCACCGCCGACCGCCCCGCGGCCCTCATCGATAACGGGCACGGGCAGAGCATTCGCCAAACACACATTTTTGACGACCACCTCGTAGGCAAGGGCCT
>CAIJMB010000098.1 GCA_903821715.1 uncultured Flavobacteriales bacterium | reverse complement strand
GCTTGGGGTTCCGGGCGCGCACAGGTTGTATTGGCTTCTGGCGGGTCTGGTGCTTTTGGGCCTTGGCGTGGTGTCCGAGGTCGTGCTCCGGCGCCGTGTGTGGGGGGTGGCGGTCTCATGGGTTCGGTGGGCTGGGCTGGCCTTGATGCTGGGAGCGTTGCGAACGGTTCCAGATATGCCAACCCTCGATGTGCCGCGTCGGACCGAAGGCTGGTTTTGGACCGAGGGGGGCGGAATTTGGCAGGATTCCTCGGGGCTTCGGGTGCGGAGCAGCGATACGCTTTCTGAGGGCTTTGCCTACCAGATGCGGGTGGATTTGGTTCCATTGGATACCGCGCTGGCCCCTTGGGTGTTTGATGCGACGCGCGCGGCAGCGCCGCGCCGCATCATCGCCCGGGCGCGCGCCTCCGCGCGCCTTGGCCGCGTGCCCCTTGAGCGTCCGTGGTGGCGGCGTGCCGCGGCCTGGGGCCGGGCACGCATCCAGGAACTGCCGTGGGGCCCCGCGGCCCGGGGCCTAACGCAGGCCTTGTGGCTGGGAGATCTTGAAGACTTGCCTGAATCGGTCCGGTATGGTTTTCAAAACCTAGGACTGTCGCACGTGCTAGCGGTATCTGGATTCCATTTGGCCCTACTTTGGGGGCTTTTTGAGGTGGTTCAGCGAATCGTGCCGCCGGCGCTGCGCGCCGGCTGGCCCCTTCTTGCGTTAGGCTCCGTGTGGGCCTTTGTGGCCGTGGTGGGATTCAGTGCGAGCTCGGTCCGGGCGGCGGCCATGCTGAGTGTGGTTACGGTGAGCCGGCTGTGGCCGGGCAGCCCGCGGGGGATCGACGTCTTTGCGGTGGCGCAGGTGCTGCTGCTCGCATGGGAACCCCGAATGGCCTACCAGCTCGGCTTTCAGCTGTCCTCGGCAGCGGTGCTGGGCCTCATTGTGGCCAATCCGCCTGTGCGTGCCAAGAAGCCCGTGCATCCGAGGGTCAAGGCCGTTGCAGACGGAATCCGCGTGTCGCTCGCCGCCCAGTGGGCCACGACGGGATTGTCGCTGGTGACGTTTCATACGGTTCCGCTGTGGTTCTTAGCGAGCAACCTGCTGCTGGTGCCGGTGCTGCTCCTCATTTATCCCTACAGTGCGCTGGCGATGCTCGGTGCGGGGTTGCCTGATCCGGAACCCCTTCTGGTCGCCCTCACCACCTGGGCCGACGATCCGCGGTGGGTGTGGGTAGATCGGTTTCCGTCGCCGATGCAGGTCGTTCTTTTGACGGTCGGATCGGTGGGGGGCTTGCTGGCGCTGCGCGCACGGCGACCCTGGCGGGTCGCCGTGGCCCTCGTGTTTACGGTGTGGGTGGTGGGTGAAAGCGGACCGCGCTCGCTGCGTGAGCAGCGCTGGATTTCAGTCGGCCGCGGGCTGGCCTGCGTCCAGGTCCGCGCCGACACCGCGCACATATTTGGCACCAAGTATCTAATTCAAAATGAATTAGTTTGGAACCAAAAATTAAATCCTTACTTTAAGTCTAGAGGTGTCCGGCACATCGAG
Source organism: uncultured Flavobacteriales bacterium (assembly GCA_903821715.1). GTDB lineage: Bacteria > Bacteroidota > Bacteroidia > Flavobacteriales > Schleiferiaceae > TMED14. The sequence continues at coordinate 229 of CAIJMB010000098.1, read as the reverse complement.
CTCTATGTACGGCCCTACGGGCAACTTCAGGACGCACAAACTAGCCCATGAGGGCGCGCAGGTCGACGACCTGCCGCGCTTCGCGCGGGTCGTGGACTCTGAGGATTTGGGCTCCGCGCTCAAGGGCCCAAGCGTGCATGGCTGAGGTCGCGGGCAGGGCGTCGGTGGCCGAGATGCCGAGGGTGCGGGTGATCAGCGACTTGCGCGATACGCCGACGAGTAGGGGGTG
>CAIJMB010000097.1 GCA_903821715.1 uncultured Flavobacteriales bacterium | reverse complement strand
CGAAGGCCGGCGAGGTGAATTCCGTGGTCAGTTTGCACGTGTGGAATGGTTCTGCTACCGTAACGGCAAGTGAGGGATTGAAGTACGAGTACATTCCGCGCATGGCCTGGAGCCCCAAAGGCGAGCTGTTTTTTGCCACGCTGAACCGCCACCAGGACTCGATGCAGGTGATGACCTACACGACGGGCAAGGCTCCGCGCCGCTTTTTGCTCGAAACCGACGCTGCCTACGTGGAATCCGAGCGCGAATTCAGCTTTTTAGCCGACGGACGCCTCGTGTGGGCCAGCGAGCGCAGCGGATTCACCCACTACTACCTCTACAGCGCCGACGGAAGCAAATCCACCCCCATCACCAGCGGAGCCTATGACATCACCACTTTTTACGGGGTGGACGAGGCTCGCGGCGAAGTCTACTACCAAGCAGCTTCGCGCAGTGCAAGCCAAAGGGAGGTGTTTCGCACCACGCTGAAGGGCGGCAAGCCCACAGCGATCGCAACTAAGGCACCGACCAATGAAGCCGACTTTTCTTCGTCGTTCGACTACTACGTACTAACTACACAAGACGGCAACGGGCCAGCCAGCTACGCCTTGATGGACCGCAACGGCAAGCAAGTGCGCGTGCTCGAAGACAACGCCGAATTGCGCAAAAACCTGGGCGAATTCGCCTTATCGCCCAAGACGTTTTTCACGCTTGAGGCGGCCAATGGCCAAAAGCTTCCGGCTTGGGAGATTCGCCCATTAAATTTTGACGCCAGCAAAAAATACCCCGTCCTCATGTTTGTGTACGGCGGACCGGGAAGCCAGCAAGTCACCCAACGCTGGGGTGGCCGCGACTACTTCTGGTACCAGCACTTGGCTGCACAGGGTTACTGGATCGTGTGCGTGGACAACCGCGGAACCGGTGCCCAAGGCCGAGACTTCAAAAAAGTCACCTACCTGCAGCTCGGCAAGTACGAGGTCGAAGACCAAATCGCCGCCGCGCAATCCCTGGCGAAGCACCCCAACGTCGACGCAAGCCGCATCGGAATCTGGGGCTGGTCCTACGGTGGATTCATGGCGTCGAACTGCTTGATGCAAGGTTCCGAAGTATTTAAAGCCGCCATCGCCGTCGCCCCTGTGACCAACTGGCGTTTTTACGACAACATCTACACCGAGCGCTACATGCGCACTCCTGCTGAGAATTCAACCAACTACGACATCAATTCGCCCCTGGCCCACGCCGCAAAACTCAAGGGCAACCTCTTGCTGGTCCACGGAACCGGCGACGACAACGTCCACGTTCAGAACTCGATGCGCCTCGCCGAAGAGCTCATTCAGGCCAACAAGCAGTTTGACTACATGGTCTACCCCGACAAGAACCACGGAATCTTTGGTGGCGCCACACGCTATCAGTTGTTTACGAAAATGACCAACTTCTTGCTCGAAAACCTTTAGCAGCTATTGGCTAATCGCAGCTGACGCTTAACTTTCACCCCCAACGCGAACGATAAACTCCCTAACTATGGCTTCAACCGAAAAAATGTCGCACCCCCGCGGGCTCTACACCCTCTTCTTTACAGAGATGTGGGAACGCTTCAGCTACTACGGAATGCGCGCCCTCTTGGTGCTCTACCTCACCACTGAATACGCACGTGGCGGATTCGGAATGGACCGTGCCTCGGCCCTCGAGATCTACGGTATCTTCACCGGACTGGTGTACCTGACCCCCATCATCGGCGGAGCCCTCGCCGACCGCATCCTCGGCCAGCGCCGCGCCATCTACATCGGTGGATTCCTCATGGCCTTTGGCCAATTTGCGTTGGCAGGTTCGCACGCCTTTGCCGCCGACGAAGCCCTGCGCCAGTGGATGTTCCACATGGGCCTTGGCCTCTTGATCGTAGGTAACGGATTCTTTAAGCCGAATATTTCGACCATCGTCGGTGCGCTCTACACGGACAACGATCCGCGCAAAGATTCCGCCTTCACCATCTTTTACATGGGCATCAACCTTGGCGCCTTCTTGTCGCCGATCATTTGCGGAACCCTCGGTGAGCAAGTGGGCTGGATGTGGGGCTTCGGAAGCGCCGGTGTCGGAATGCTCTTGGCCACCGTGTGGCTCTACGTTGAGGAGCCCAAGCTCGAAGGACGCGGAATGCCTCCCGGCCGCGAAGGCGTTCGCCTCGGAGCTGCCGACTTCGGAACCATCGCCGCATTTGTCGCCGGTGGCGTAGCTACCGTCTACGGATTTTTGGCCCTTCAGGACGCCATTTCTGAGGACGCCATGTCGCTCGCCCTCAAAGTGGTAGGCGCCATCGCCGTTCTGGGCATCGCCTACATTATTTACAACGGAACCTCTGGTGGCGAGCAGTGGAGCCGCGTCGGAGCCATTCTGATCTTCTCAATCGCCAACATTTTCTTTTGGAGCGGATTTGAGCAAGCCGGCGGAACCTTTAACCTTTTTGCCGCCGAAGAGACCAACCGCGTGGTCTTTGGATACGAGATTGCCGCATCCCTTTTTCAGAGCATTAATGCCTTGGCCATCTTCATTTTCGCCCCCATGTTTGCCTCTCTGTGGGTCAACCTTGCCACCCGCAACATGAACCCTTCAACCCCTGCAAAGTTTGGTCTCGGCCTCACACTACTGGCCCTTGGCTTTGTGGTGATGTCCTTCGCGAGCTTTGCGGCTGAAGGAGAAGGTCTGATCAGCCCCATGTGGCTGATCGGAGTGTACGTGCTTCACACGTTTGGCGAGCTGTGCATTTCGCCGATTGGACTCTCAATGGTGACCAAGCTGGCTCCGCCCAAAATCGTAAGCGTGATGATGGGCTTGTGGTTTGCCTCGATGGCCCTCGCCAACTACTTGGCCGGAATCATGGAGAGCCTTCTGCACTCTATCGCACCCGACATGAACTTGTTCGTGTTCTTGACCATCACGGCAGGTGTGGGTGCCGCACTGCTCTTCGCCCTGACGCCCCTGCTTCGCAAGCTGATGCGCGGAATCCACTAATCCGCAGCGTACCCCGCATAAAAAAGGCCCCAATTGGGGCCTTTTCTTTTGGACGGAGGTGCTGTTAGAAGTACACGATGTCGTACCCCTTAAGCGTCAGCGTCTGGTACTTCTTTTCGTCAAACATGTAGAGGCGCGAAGGGCGCTTGGCCTTGGCGCTTGACCGTACGCTGTTGCCCGTTTCGATCAGTAGCTGACTCTTAAGAACCTTGCGGCGAAAGTTGCGCTTGTCAAACTTCTTGCCCAGCGCACATTCGTACAGGCGCTGGATCTCATTGAGGGTGAATTCGCGCGGAAGCAGTGTGAACCCCACCGGGCGTCGCTTCACGCGACGCTTGAAGCGTTCACGGGCATACGCCAAGACTTCATCGTGGTCGTAGGCCATCGATGGCACCTTTTGCACCGGCACCCATACATAGCCCTTGGCCTCAAGCCCTGCCTTGAGCTCGTCCGACAAGCGTACGAGGCAATAGTAGGCAATGTTCACCACGCGACCCGAAGGGTTTCGGTACGGATTGGCAAACGAATTGAGTTGCTCCAGGGGCCAGTCTTCACGACCCGTAAGTACCCGAAGGATTGTCTTGGCGACATTCTCAGGGGCCTCGGCAGGCTGGATTACCGCACTCGGCAAGATGTGGGCACCTTCATAGGGCTCACCCACTTTGGTCGCTAACAACGTGACGAGCTGGTGGCCATCAAAGCCAAATACGACGACTGAGGTGGCCAATGCCACGTTAAAATCCGAGGGGTCAAAATCGATTCGCATGCTCATGGGGACAAAATTAGAATGCGAGGTGCAATAAGTGTACCGGGTTACACAATAGTAACACAAACCGCCCTTAAAAGACAAGCGCGGCACCTTGCGGTACCGCGCTCAGCGGGTGCACCTTAGTGGAAGTGCGTGAATCCCACACGTCCCGTAGGACGGTCTGTGCTCGATGTGCTCGCCAAAAGCCTGACTCTGGCGCACCAAGCAATGAACCCACTCGCCCAAGCACCTTCCTCTCGCCAGAGGCTGCCGATCCTCTATCCCAAGGATCCGTGAGCGGTTGCTCTCCCCCATCCAAGCCGTACGTGCCAGCTCGCAGCTCATTCTGCGACGTGCACCGAGGTCTAAACGCCGGACACGTTGGTGGAGCAATCTAGCGGAAGCAAGCTTCCACGCCCGAAGGCGTTCCAGATTGGCCGAGGGGCTCTACCCCTCTTGGACTGCACACTGAGGTTCCGACCGTCGTCGGGCAGT
>CAIJMB010000096.1 GCA_903821715.1 uncultured Flavobacteriales bacterium | reverse complement strand
TGGCCGAAATCAAGCCCGCAGCAACCCACATGGTGCTCTTTCGCCTTCAGGACGGGTTCAATGGAAGCGACCTCCTAACCCACCTGAGCGCATTGGGCGTGCAACTCATCGCAATGGACCGCCACTGGCTCAGGGGCGTACTTCACTACGATGTGGGAAACCCCGAAGTTCAGCGCCTCACCGACGGGCTGGCATCGTGGGCGATTTAGCCCTCCTGGAGCGCCTGGAGCGCACTAGACCGGTCATAGCCCCTTCGGTACGCCCAAGCTAAAAACTCTTGGTCGTCAGGGTACTTCTCTCGCTTTCGCTGGAGGTAGTCGCGCACCTCCCCTTCATCAAGCTCACTGAGACCTAAGCTGATGCACGCGCTTGAAACCCGCTTGGACTGGAGCCCTTGGGCAATTTTGTGCGGCCCCCAGCCCTTGATACGAAACTTGCCGCGTGCGAAGGCCCGCGCGAAGCGCTCTTCGTTCAAGTAGCCGTTGGCCATGAGGTCTGCAACGAGTTCAGCCTGGGCTTCGGGCAGCACCCCCATCGATCGTAGACGCTCTTCGACCTCGCTCTGGCAGCGTTCCTGAAACGCGCAGTAGCGCTGAATTGCGGACTGAGCAGCCTCAAGCGTATAGATCTTAGAACGAGAAAATGCCATACTGCGAAGAAACAAAAAAGGCGGCCTTCGCAGGCCGCCTTACACGTATATAAACGCTTGAGTTAACCGATTTTTTTACCCTCGGCGTCCGCAAAGCGGTACTCTAGCATCTTGAATGCATCACGCGACACGACCTTAAGCTTTTGTCCTGCAAAGCGTGACCACTTAAACTCGAGCGTCTGCCAGAACCAACCCTGCTTGAGATAGGACGCCAAGAACGGATGCACGTGAAGGAAGATCGGTTCCGTCTTTCCCTTCTGCTTGCGGCTTGCTGTCAGTTGCTCAAACTTGTGCTGGAGCGCGTCAATCAAGGTAATTGGCGCATCAATCAACGCGTCCGGATTCTCTTCTTTCGTTTCAATCGCTTGAGCCGGACGAACGCGCTGGCGCGTGATCTCGACTAAGCCAAACTTGGAAGGAGGCAGAATCTTGTGACGTGCACGGTCTGAAGCCATCAGGTCCTTCATTTTTTCGAACAGCTCGCGGCGGTGTTCGCCTTTGGCCATATCAATGAAGTCGACGCAAATGATTCCGCCCATGTCGCGCAAGCGAAGCTGGCGCGCAATCTCTTCAGCCGCCATGAGGTTTACCGCAAGGGCATGATCCTCTTGGCTCTCGCCTTTACCCGAACGGTTGCCCGAGTTGACGTCGATGACGTGCATGGCTTCGGTATGCTCTACCACCAGGTAGGTGCCCTTGCCCATGTTCACGGTGCGACCGAATGCGCTCTTCACCTGGCGGTCCACACCGTAGTGCTGGAATACCGGAATCGCAGAGGTGTGCAACTTGACGATGTTCGCGCGCTCGGGAGCAATCGCTTCCACATAGCCCTTGATGTCGTCGTAAAGCGCCTCGTGGTCAACCACGATCTGGTCAAAGCTGTCATTGAACACATCGCGTAGGTAGGCCGAAGCCCGATCCATTTCGCGAAGCACGCACTTCTTGGGCTTGGCGCCCCGAACGTTGCGGTACAGTGTCTTCCAACGGCTCACCAAATCATTGAGGTCGGCCTCAATGTCTTCCTGTGTAACTCCCTCGGCAACGGTGCGTACGATGACGCCAAAGCCTTTGGGAAGTATGCTCTGCACAAGCCTGCGCAGGCGTTCACGCTCCTTTCGGTCGCGGATCTTTTGAGAGACCGAAATGCGACCGTTGAACGGTACGAGTACTATAAATCGACCCGCAATAGAAATATCCGAAGTAACCCTTGGACCTTTGGTCGAAATAGGTTCCTTCGTGATCTGAACCAGCACCTCATCGCCCGGCTTAATCAAGGCCTCCATTGCTCCGTCCTTCTCGATTTCGGGAAGGATTTCGACTTCAGATAAATCTGAAGTGTACTTGCTCTGGCGAACCTTTTTAAGGTAGTTCTGCCAGGTCGGAATCTGGGGACCGAGGTCGTGGTAGTGCAGGAAGGAATCCTTCTCATACCCTACATCGACAAAAGCCGCATTAAGGGAGGGCGCTAATTTGCGCACGACCCCGAGGTACACATCGCCTACTGAAAACTGCTGTTGCTCGTTTTCAGAGACGAGTTCGGTCAAACGACCGTCTTGAAGTAAGGCGATGATAGCGTCCGATTCACTGGCTTGTATAATCAGTTCGGTACGCATGTTTAGCCCTTATTTCTTTTTGTGGCGATTCTTACGAAGGCGCTTTTTACGTTTGTGAGTGGCCATCTTGTGGCGCTTGCGTTTCTTACCGCTTGGCATAGCTAAATCGTTTAATGTGTTAATGAAGTGGATCCGGCGGGTGCCTCAGCATCCCCCTCGTTCCAGAGTTCGCGTAGCTGCGTTAGTCCGCTGACGTCGGATTGGCTGTGCTCTGCGGTGTACGTATCTATGAAGGTAATCGCCTCAGGTCCGCGACCAAGGTCGTGGAGTGTTTCGGCGTACCGCGTGGCGACTTCTACATCGCTGGGGTAGTACTCTAGCAGGGTTTGATAGCGCTCCAACGCACGGTCTAGCTGGCCAGACATGCGCGAAAATTCACCGAGGTAGAACAAACCATCTCGGTGTTTGGGGTCCTCTTCAACCACCTCACGTAGTAGGGTGATTGCCTCCATGGGATTGCCCGTGCCCTCTTGAATGAGACGTACTGCCTCGCGTACCTTTTCGTCGAGCGGACTCAACGCCACCTCAGCGGGGGCGTCAGCGTTCGAATCAGGCGAAGTGGGCAACAGCAAAAACAGCCCTGCCACAAGGACAAGGGCGCTGACTGCTATCCACAAGGTGCGCATTGAAAAAGAGAACAGAAGGTTCGCCGTAATTACTTAACGGCTACGTTCTTTTTGACCGAATCTGCGAATGTCTTCGCAGGCTTGAACGATGGGATGAAGTGCGCAGGAATCACCAAAGTGGTATTCTTTGAAATGTTGCGGCCGGTCTTCTGAGCGCGCTTTTTCAGCACGAAGCTTCCAAAACCACGGAGGTAGACGTTGTCACCAGATTCCATTCCGCCTTTTACTTCACGCATAAATCCTTCAACAACTGCGAGGATGTCTGCTTTTTCCATACCGGTACGGTCGGCGATGCGGGCTACGATGTCTGCTTTGGTCATGATTTGACGAGATAAAACGTTTAATAATGAGCCCTATGTCGGGCTATTTTAGCGGGCGCAAAGATAGTCCGAATTGAAGCACACACCAACAGAAATCCCCGCAATTGCCGAAAATATCATGCAGTGGTACGACCAGTCGGGTCGGCACCTGCCGTGGCGAAACCTCCGCAATCCGTATGCCATTTGGCTCAGCGAGGTTATTCTACAGCAAACTCGTGTAGACCAAGGGCTTAAGTACTGGGAGCGCTTTCTTGAAGTACTGCCCACCGTAGAAGACCTTGCTTCAGCTCCGGAGTCCCAAATCAAAGGCCTTTGGAGTGGCCTTGGCTACTACCGACGAGCGGACTTGCTGCACCGAGGGTCAAAGCAGATTGCTTCGACCGGATGGCCCAAAGGCTACGCCGCATGGTTGGAAGTTCCTGGAATAGGTCCGTATACCGCGGCAGCCTTGGCCTCTATTGTAGACGGCGAGGTGGTTCCAGCATTGGACGGAAACGCCTACCGGGTGTACAGCCGAATAGCCGACTGGAGCGAACCCATAGAGACGGCCCGAAGCAAGGCATTTATAAACTCGTTTGCATTGAACCAACTCCACCCTAAGCGCCCGGGTGACTTCAATCAAGCCGTGATGGATTTGGCCCAAGCACTGTGCACCCCCAAAAAACCGAAATGTTCGGAATGCCCCGTGCAAGAAATGTGTGCCGCGCGCAGAGCAGGCTCCGCTGAGCTCCGGCCTGTAAAAACACGCACACTCAAAGTGATCGAGCAAGACCTGCACTTTGGGATCCCGAGGCGCGGCCCATTGTTTGGCTTGGTGCGCAGGCCAGTGGGCGGCATTTGGTCCGGATTGTACACCCTGCCGGAGCTCGCGACGGTTCCGGCTGAAGGGACGCTGCTAGTGCTAGACCACCGACTCAGTCACAGGAAGTTACGCCTGCATTTTTATTCGGAATTCGAGGGCAGTTCCGAGCCCGAGATTTGGCTAACCCGTGAAGAGTGGAACGCCCATGGAATGCCCCAGGCGTTTGTGCATTGGTTGACCAAATTCCCGTACATTTGACCGCATCGTTAACCACTGTACATCATATACACATGGCAGGTACCTTAAATAAAGTCATGCTCATTGGCAACCTGGGTAAAGACCCTGAAGCACGCCGATTCGAGAATGGAGGAATGTTAGTCAAATTCCCCATCGCAACCACCGAGAACTTCACCGATCGCGACGGCAACCGCAAGGAAAACACTGAATGGCACACGATTGTGGTCCGCAGTCCTCGCTTGGCAGAGGTGTGTGAGCGTTTTTTGCACAAAGGAGACAAAGTCTTTATCGAGGGCAAGATTCGTTCGCGCCAATGGACGGACGAGCACAATCAAACCCGCTACAATATTGAAATTTCTGCGGATTCGATGACCATGCTTGGACCCAACCCTATGAAGGGTCGCGAAGAAGAGTATACGGGTCGCAAAGGTGGTTCGAGCTATGGCGGAAACAGCGGTTCCGGTAGCGGATACCGCAGCAATCAAGCGAATTCATCGTTCACGAGCGACGAGGACGACTACGAGAGCGACGACCAGTTCTAAGCTCATCAAGGTGAACTTAATCCTCTGTTTTGGACGCTGACCCCCTCCCTAGTCTGTCGTTTCTTGCGGTAGACGCAAGTGCTACGACATTCACGTTTATAGTTCTTAGCATTTTATTGGCTGGATCGGCTATTGCATCCGCTTCTGAGGTTGCCTTTTTCGGATTGACTCCTGCAGAAAAAGATGAGC